>JBEDEY010000059.1:0-4290 GCA_041175425.1 Bacteroidota bacterium
GATTTTGATCCGATGCTGGCCCGTGGATTGTCTTATTATACAGGAGCCATTTTTGAGGTAAAGGTGCACGGGGTGTCTATTGGTTCGGTAAGTGGAGGAGGTCGATACGACAACCTCACCGGAGTGTTTGGCTTGCCGGGCGTGCCTGGAGTCGGATTTTCCTTTGGGGTAGACCGATTGTATGATGTATTGGAGGAGCTCAACCTGTTCCCAACGGATCGATTAGAGGGTACAAAGCTGTTGTTGGCTCATTTTGACCAAGCGGGTTTTGACTACGCCTTGAAATGTCTTCCCATCTTGAGGGACGCTGGCATCCGAACGGAACTCTATCCGGAGGTATGCAAACTCAAAAAGCAGTTGGAGTATGCTTCCAAAAAGGACCTTCCCTATGTCGGCATCTGTGGAGACGAAGAAATTGCTTCCCAAACCCTCGCTGTGAAGGCATTGGCCACAGGCACACAGGAGACCTTGACCTTGAAGGAGGTGATTGCCAAGTTGCAGGGGGCAGTTTAGGTACTAAAATAAGGGGCTGCCAACAACTAGGGCCCTTGGGGAGTTAAAAAGAAAAATAAAAACAAAGCGCTATGTTTGATTTCATGGGCATGATGGGCAAGGTAAAAGAAGCCCAAGCCAAAATAAAGGAAGCACAGGCCAAATTGGTGCATTTGAGAGCCGAGGGCGAGTCTGGAGCCGGATTGGTGAAAGTCGTGGTGAGTGGAGAGCGAAAGGTATTGACGATGGAACTGGATGAGTCTTTGCTAACGCCGCAGGATCGTGAGATGCTCAGTGATTTGATTGTGGCAGCTACCAATAAAGCCATGGAATCAATCGATGAAAAAATCAAGCATGAAATGAAGGCGGCGACGGAGGGAATGATCCCTTCTATTCCGGGGATGGATTTAGGCAATTTGTTTGGATGAAACCCTGTGCCATCGTCCTGCTCAATTACAATGGAGAAAGGGTACTGCCTTCCTTTCTACCTTCTGTAGTAAGGCATAGCCAGTATGAGGTATGGATGATTGACAATGCGAGTACGGATGCATCGCTGACCTACGTCAAAGAAAATTTTCCCGAGCTGTCGTTGATTTCCTTGGATAGCAATCACGGATTTACGGGGGGCTATAACTTAGGATTGAACCAGTTGCGTGGGCAATATGAAACCTTTATTCTACTCAATACCGACGTAGAAGTGACCCCTGGCTGGGACCAACGTTTAGTGAATTTTTTAGTCAGCCACCCGGATTATGCCGCGGTGCAACCGAAAATCCTTTCTTGGAAGGATCGAACCTATTTTGATTATGCCGGGGCAGGGGGGGGATTTGTCGATTCCTTGGGCTATCCGTATTGCCGTGGGAGAATTTGGGACCACCTCGAGCAAGACTCCGGACAATACGACGATACCATCCAAGTCGATTGGGCCTCAGGTGCCTGTTTGACCATTACTGCAGCAGATTTTTACGCGCATGAGGGGTTTGATGCGAGCTTTTTTGCGCACATGGAGGAAATTGATTTGTGCTGGAGACTGCGCAAATCCGGGCGAAAAATCGGATATCTCGGTTCTACTGTAGTCTACCACCAGGGGGGAGCCACCTTGGACCGAGCGAGTGCCCACAAGCTCTATTTGAATTGTAGAAACAGCCTGTCCATGCTGTATAAAAATGTGGGATTCCTTCGCTTTACAGCAATTTTCCTCTCCAAGGCCTTTTTTGAAGGATTGGCAGCCATCAACTATGTACGCAAGGGAGAACCTAAATTTGCAAAGGCCATCCTTCGGGCCTACGGCGATTTTTTGGGATCCCAAAAAGTCAAATCTCCTGTTGTGGAGAATGAATTGCCAGAAGTGGGTGGTTCAGGACCCGTGGGAGTTATTTTTGGATATTTCTTGCTACTGGGCAAGCGAAAATTCACTGATCTTTAATCGAATAAAGCAGGGTGGTTCTTTTTTCGAAAATAGGTTCTAATTTTCAACATCATCGCCATGGACACATACAATACTACAGGTGAACCCAGCGTGATAAAAGAGGTGTAAATGAAAAATAAGCGAATGCTGTCAATCGGGAAATTCAATTTTTCTCCAAGTTTGGAGCAAACGCCAAAGGCACTTTCTTCAAAAAATAATTTTAGCTTTTCCATGGTTGGGTCAAAATGCATGTTTGCAAAGGTACTAATTAATGCATGCAATTGGCAAACTCGCTTGGTAATCAGATTGTTTTGGATGCTGTCGATATTATTTGCTGTCAGCCAGCAGCTAATTGCGCAGCAAGCGGCAGCTAGCTATTTGACTTCCGTGTCGCTCTTTCCTCAAAAGCTTCGGGTGGAACGAGATTCGATTAAATTTCTGATTACTGGAAAATTACCGATCGGCTCTGGCCTCCTTACGAAGCAACCTCAACTTCGATTGCGCTTGCTTTCCAATCGAGACACCTTGGATTTGGGAACGATCCCCGTACAAAATCAGGCTGGGATTGCGATCCTTACAAAAAACATAGCTTTTTCATATATGCCATGGATGGAGGATGCTAGGCTAGAGCTCGATTTTTCGTTGGGCAAAAACAAGGCTCCAATAGAATCAAAAGTTTTGGCGAAAGGGATACATGCCCCCCAGCTCCTTGTTCGTCTCGGCAACTACCTGCCTGGAGAAGCAATACCCGCTGTGGGGCGTTTTGATTTTTCTGAAAAAATAAAGGAGGTAAAGCCACTCACTAAATCTGTTTCTTTCAAGTTTGAACCTGGAAAGTCAGATTGGATAACACACCCGGAGAATCAAGAGGCCAAAAAGCAGCTTGCTATTTTTTTGGAGCAGAACCCGGAGCTCCTCTCCCTGAAAATTACAGGACTGCAGTCTCCCGAGCAGGCGGAAGGGCGAAACAGTCAACTAGGGTATTTGCGAGCTGAGCGGATTGGGCAAAAGCTTCTCGAGTTTTTCCCAAGCATTTCCAAAGACCAAATCAACTACCAATCCAGGTGGAACGACTGGTTTGACTTTAGAATACTACTTGCCGACTATTCTGGACTTGCAGAAGAAACGAAGTCGCGCTACTATGAGGAGCTGCAAGGGGAGGGGACTTATTTTGAAAAGGGGCTGCGGTTAAAAGCCTTGCCAGAATTTGAACGGGTGTCTGCGGCTCTTTATCCCAAGTTGCGTTCGGCACAAGTGGAAATTACCGCCAGGCCTTATTTAGGTTTGGGTAAGCAGAAAGGTATTCTTTTAAAGGAGGCCCAAGCGCCTTCGGGTATCAACAAGCTGTCCTATTCCGATTGGGAGCTTGCTGCCGCGGCAGCCACTAGTTTAGATGAAAAAGCTGTTCTGTATGCCAGCATGATCAAATGGTTTGGAAGCCCAGGTTCCTTTATCAATTTGGCAGTGGTTCGGATGCGCCAAGGGCAGGAACTGCAGGATGAAGAATCGAGAGCAATCTTGTGGGAGGAGGCAGCTCGCTTGCTAGAAGAAGCAAATCGTTTGAAGCTTCTTCCTTTGGGGCTCTACAACCAAGGGCAACTCAAAATTCTCCAAGGGGAATTCTGGGAAGCCTATAAAATTCTGTCGGACGCATCCGTTTTAGCCAAGGGAGATCCGTCCCTTACGATGGCTATTGAATCGTTGAGAGGGGCCTTGGATGTGCGCCGTGGAGATTACAAACTGGCACTTTTGCGGTTTGGCTATCCCCTAGAATCTGCTGAAGATTGGTTCAATAAAGGAATTGCCTCCTATATATTAGGAGACTATTTGGGTGCTAATGTGGCTTTTGAGGCTTCCGTGCTTGCAAACAGGGAGCTTGGCTATGGCTATTATGGGTTGGCCCTAGTAGCGATGGAACTAGGACAAGCTGAGTCGGGTAGTTTGTATTTGGAAAAGGCATTGACGTACCAGCCTGCCTTGAGGCGTAAAATCGCAATTGATCCGGCCTTTAGCCAATTTGATTTCTGAGGAATCTCTTGGATTGTTTTCTAGGAAGGCTTACAGATTGATATTTTTGATGATCCGCTTTTTAATTACTAACCGGAGAAAAAAAGGGTTAGAAGTTCAATTACTGTCATCTGTGGACTAGGTCAACGGCTAACGGTCCACTGTCCACCGTCAATCGTGGTTTTAGTACGCATTGTCTCTAGAATTACAAACTGCTGTCGTCTGTGGACTGTCAACCGTGGACTGTTGTTTTAGGTGGTTTAGCTGAGTTACTTGAGTGATTGCGGATAATCAAATTAATTTTTTTTGATTTTGCGATCATCCAATGGAATTAAATCGGGAAGTAGGCTAGTAGTTACGGGATCATTGCATAAGATTATCCC
>JBEDEY010000060.1:0-19838 GCA_041175425.1 Bacteroidota bacterium
GGGGATAACAGGCTGATCTCCCCCAAGAGCTCACATCGACGGGGAGGTTTGGCACCTCGATGTCGGCTCGTCACATCCTGGGGCTGGAGAAGGTCCCAAGGGTTCGGCTGTTCGCCGATTAAAGTGGCACGCGAGCTGGGTTCAGAACGTCGCGAGACAGTTCGGTCCCTATCTGTTGCGGGCGTGGGAAGTTTGCGAGGACCTGACCTTAGTACGAGAGGACCGGGTTGGACTGACCGCTGGTGTACCGGTTGTGGTGCCAACTGCACTGCCGGGTAGCTACGTCGGGACGAGATAAGCGCTGAAAGCATCTAAGTGCGAAACTCACCTCAAGATGAGACTTCCATATAGGGCCCTAGGAGACTACTAGGTTGATAGGCTGCAGGTGTAAAGTCAGTAATGGCATAGCTGAGCAGTACTAATTGCCCAAAAGCTTACCTACAAGTTGTTACAGTTTCTACGGATATGTGTTGATAGAACTAAGATATTAGAAGCAAGAAACAAGAAGCGAGAGAATAGAAATAAGAATCGAGACGATAAGTCTTGGCTCTTGGTTCTCGGCTCTAGAAATCTTGCAAAGATTTAGGCGGCCTAGCGCAGGGGTCCCACCTCTTCCCATCCCGAACAGAGAAGTTAAGCCCTGCAGCGCCGATGGTACTGGGGTTACACCCGGGAGAGTAGGTCGCCGCCACATTATTGAAGCCCTTCGATTCACTTCGAAGGGCTTTTTTTATGAGTAGTAAGTCGATGGTAGAAAGTATCAAGACTAATAGAACCAAGAGACAAGAAACTCGAGACCTTCCTGCTGTAGGCAGGTTAGACTTTTTAAGCTGCTGCTAGGATGCTCCTACCTTTTTGGAGCAAAAATCCATCTTGGCTCTTGCCTCTTGTTTCTTGCTTCTCAAATCGTCTTGCTACTTGATACTAACTACTTCATACCAAAAAAAAAGGCTACCTATTCGTAGCCTTTTTTCTTTTTTTCTCTTTTTTCTTCCTTCTTCTCCTTTGGAGTCTTGGTAGGCGCCTTCTTGGTCGCTTTCTGGGTATTCATTCCTTTAGCCATCATTCTGGGGTTTTAAGGGTTCAACTCGTATTCTAAGCTAGGAAAATTCTAGGAAGAACCAAAATGGATGTCTTTCTCAACTAGCAATTTGTGGCACCTTTTGCCTAGGTTATTGTAGTTTGTAATACCGAACGTATGCAATCCATTTGCCATCTGGAGACCAACTATGAACATTGATGGTGCCTTGGCCTCCAAAAAATGGTTTTGTAAGGTCTTCAATTTTCTTATTCCCTAAATTCATCATCCGTAGTTTCACATCCTTTCCAAAAGGATGAGATCCCTTCTGGTCTTCCAAATATGAAATGTAAACGATGTACTGGTTGTCTGGTGAAGGGTGTGGAAACCAATTATCCAATTCATCAAAGGTGAGCTGCTCCTGGCCACTACCATCCAATTTCATCCGGTAAACATGCATCCGCCCAGTTCGGTGGGAATTGAAGTAAATCCATTGCCCATCGTACGAATATTCAGGACCATCGTCCAAACCAGGGGAGTTTGTAAGTCGAATCTCTTCGCCCCCTACCGTAGGTATCACATAAATATCCCATTCTTCTCCTCTATTGGCACAATAAGAAAGGAACTTTCCATCGGGACTGATTCCGTGCCAGTAACTCGGATAAGCAGGAGTAATCAATTGCGGCTGCCCGCCCTCCATCAGCAAGGTGTAAATTCTGGAGCCTAACCCCTTGTCGTTTTTACTGTAAACGAGAGTTTTCCCATCAAAACTGAGCCCGTGGTCATTGTTGGCAGAGGAAACAACCCCTTCATGGATAATTCCTGATTTTTCACCAGTTAAACTGATTTTTTCTAAAAATCCACCGGCATTGATCAATAAAAAAGTACCATCTCTGGACCAATTGGGAGCCTCAAAATGTCTATTCTCTCGCAGAATAATTCGTTCTTCCCCAGATTGAACGTTTAAAATTACGAGCTCGCTCGCTATGTTTTGCTGAACTTGTGCAAACCCTTGTATTCCAAATAGAATGGATAGGCAGATTCCTACAATTTTTCTCATGTAAATCTTTAGTGGGTTGATTTACATGAAGTTAGGTTAAATTACTTTCAATTAATTGACCACTTCTATACAGAAACTGTGCTTTGGTGTAAATTTTCCAATCTCCCAAAAAAGCTGTTCATGCAAGTGCATCGTTTCCGCAAACCAAGCTTTGTCCTCCGAAGCCACCGAAATAAGCAATCCTCCGCTGGTTTGGGGATCACATAAAGGAACCAACTCCATCCCTTTTACCCCAATCACTTTAGGTGAATAAGCGTTCCAATTTCGGTAAGTGTTGTCTGGAAAAACAAACTGTTGCATGTAATCTTGGACTCCTTCAATTAACGGAAGGGCCTTGAAATCTAGTTGCAGGGAGAGATCCGCACCCTCAGCCATCTCAAGCGCATGTCCTAACAGGCCGAATCCAGTTACATCCGTGAGTGCATGCACTTCTTCATGATTGCCCAACACTTCTCCGATCTTGTTGAGCTGGCAAGCCACCTCAACTAAGTTTTGGTAATCTTTTGAATTTATTTTTTGACGCTTCAATGCTGTAGCCAATACGCCGATACCCAATGGTTTGGTCAAAAAGAGTAGATCGCCTTCCCTACTTCCTGAGTTTTTTTTGATTTTTCTAGGATGGATAATTCCATTGACGGATAAGCCAAAAATAGGATCCTTCGCAGCAATGGAATGTCCACCTGCCAACTCAATTCCTGCCTGGCTACATACTAATTTTGCTCCCTCCAGGACCTTGGAAGCCAATTCTGGCGCGAGTTTCTCCACCGGCCAACTCAATATAGCATTGGCGAATAGTGGTTTGCCTCCCATCGCATACACGTCTGAGATGGCATTGGTGGCGGCAATGCGTCCAAAATCAAAAGCATCATCCACAATGGGTGTGAAAAAATCTACGGTGTTGATCAGTGCTAGATCTTCAGATACTTGATACACAGCAGCATCGTCCTTTGAAGAGTTGCCTACCAAAAGATTTGGGTCTTTTTGGGAGAATGAACCGCTTGCTTGTAGGATTTGATCTAGGATGGCTGGTGCAATCTTGCACCCGCAACCTGATCCTTCACTCCAGTCCGTGAGTCGGATGGTCTGTTCCATTTCCTTAAGGTTTGGTTTGTAAAAGTAAGTTGACTTGATCCTCAAGCGCTAAGCCTTCCAAGTTCAAGTGAATGGTTTTTGAAACTTCATGACGGTCTAGGTCATAAGTGTAGGTCTTGTCGTAATACTGTAATAGGATCGGAATCCAGATTTCAGGTTGATTGGCTTGAATTGCTTCGAGCGCTTGCTTGGTTCGATCTCCTCCAAGTCGCTTTTGGAGTCTTAGCACTGCAGCCGACAATTCTGTCGGATCCAATCCAGCATATTCGCTGGCAATATGTGCAATACGTTCTTTATCCGTTTTCTCAATTTCTATGCGCGGACTTTGTGTCAGCTGCAGGTATAAAGGATCGGGTAGAATAATTCGACCAATTCGACGGCTCTCATTTTCTACCCAAATAGCTTGATCCGGATGTATTTTTCGAAGTTGCTCTGCTAAAAGGTTCTCAAATTGCTCCACGGTGGGTTGGGCGGGAAGTCCAATTGCCCCAAAGGATGAGCCTTTGTGATTGGCCAAACCCTCCAAATCCACGACTTGTTCGCCTCGTTCTTTCAGCTTTTGAAGCAATACTGTTTTGGCAGCACCAGTTTTTCCTCCCAATACGAGCAGGGGATAGGGCTTCCTTACCTCATTAAAAGTGAAGGTTCGGTAGGTTTTGTATCCTCCAGCCAATCGATACACCTCAAATCCCACCTGAGTCAACAGCCAGGAAAGAATCTGACTCCGCATCCCCCCACGCCAGCAATAGAGCATTATTTTTTTGTCAGGAAAATTACGGAGTGCTTCCCGCTGAATGAGGTGAAATCGTGGACCCACTAATTCAAATCCCTTTAACGTTGCTTTTTCAGGGCCTGCTTGCTTGTATAAGGTGCCTACTTGTATTCGTTCGGCATTGTTGAGGATGGGGATGTTGATTGCCCCAGGAATATGACTTTGGGCAAACTCCCCCTCACTACGCGCATCTACCAGGGGTAGCTGTTCGCGTAGCTTCCAAAAATTTTCTAAGGTGAGGGTGATTTCAGCCATGTGGATGTAAAAGATAAAAAAAGCCGCAAAGATTACTTTACGGCTTTAGCTTTGGATAGCAAGCTAGTTAAAGTTGAGCATCCAGTTTTTGTGCCAAAACAGCCTTAGGAACAGCGCCTACTTGCTTGTCTACGATTTCGCCTCCTTTAAAAAATAGGAGCGTAGGGATGGAACGAATACCAAAAGCTTGTGCAACAGAAGGGTTGGCATCAACATCCACCTTTCCAATCACTGCTTTTCCTTCGTAATCTCCTGCCAACTCTTCTACTACGGGACCAATCATTTTGCATGGGCCGCACCATTCTGCCCAAAAGTCAACAAGGATGGGTTGGCTTCCGGAGATGATTTCTTCAAAGTTTGCGTCGGTAATTTCAATTGCTTTTGCCATGGGATGCTTTCAGGTAAGGTTCTTTTTTCAAATATATCAGCAAAATGCAATTGAATCCGAATAAGTTCCGTTCAATTTTAATTAATTGCTGATGGGACTGGATTTTTTAAGTTATCGATCCATGATTTTATAGGCTACTTCAGGCAGCAGCTTTAGTTCTTTGATTAATTCTGCACTGGGATCAACCTTTATTTTCTTCGAAAAAAGCTCGAGACTAATGTTTTCTTGCTGATCCAAGACCTCAATGTACAATTTTGCATCCCCCTTGTATTTTGCGGTGATGCTTTCTAATTTTTCCATGAGGTCAAGGGTCAAATCATCCAAATTGATATTGACTTTAAGTCCCTTGATCATGCGTCCTCGAACTTCACTGAGTAGGGAGATGGAATTGATTTTAAACTCCAATTCGTTCTCGTTGCTCCATTTCTTTTGGGCTACCCCTCCGTTGATAAACAAGAACCAGCCCGTCATGAAGTACTGCTTAAACTTTACATAATCCTCCCCAAACAGGAAGAAGGTAAAAGTGCCATGGTAATCTTCCATCGTGAGCGTGCCAAAAGGCTTGCCGTTTTTAGTGGTTCGGTGGGCAAAGCTTGCCACAGATCCCGCCAGACGCAACTCGTTTTTCCCTTTTAAAGAGTCAAGGTCGTTGAGTGCAGTCAAGGTGGCATTGGTAAAGGAGTCAATCTCCAGCTTGTACTGATCCAGGGGATGCCCAGAGATGAATAAGCCCACTACTTCCTTCTCAATGTTGAGCTGCTGAATTTGTGAAAATGGCTCCATTGGGGCCACGGATGGCAATGGAACTTCCGCGCTGCCACTACTTCCTCCAAATAGGCTCACCTGCGCACTGTCTTCTTCTTGTTGTATTTTCTGTGCGTATCGGCTAGCCTTTTCAATCAGGCTCACATCTCCATCTGGCGCCTCCAAGTACTGCCTACGGTGATGCTCTTTGAAGCAATCAAAACTACCTGCCATGGCCAATGCCTCCATGGACCTCTTGTTGAGGGTACGGGAGTTGACTCGCTTGGCAAACTCAAAGATGTTCTTGTAAGGTCCTTTGCTGATTCGCTCTTTGATAATTTCTTCTACTGCTGCAGTTCCAGCACCTTTGATGGCGGCCATGCCAAAGCGGATTTCTCCTTGGGCATTTACCGTAAACCCACTTTTGGATTCATTGACATCTGGCCCTAAAACTTGTAGCCCCATCCGTTTGCATTCTTCCATAAAGAAGGTCACCTGGGTGATGTCATTCATGTTGTTACTTAACACGGAAGCCATGTATTCCGCAGGATAATGGGCTTTGAGGTAGGCAGTTTGGTAAGCAATCCAAGCGTAGCAAGTAGAGTGTGATTTGTTGAAGGCATAGGATGCAAAAGCCTCCCAGTCCGTCCATATTTTCTCCAGCTTCTTGGCGTCATGGCCTTTGGCCGCAGCTTGTTCCACAAACTTGGGTTTCATCTTGTCCAATACATCCTTTTGCTTTTTTCCCATCGCCTTTCGAAGCACATCGGCCTCACCTTTGGTAAATCCGGCAATTTTTTGGGAAAGCAGCATGACTTGCTCCTGGTAGACGGTGATTCCGTAGGTTTCTTCCAGGTACTCCTTCATGTCCTCCAAATCATAGGAAATGGGCTCTGTGCCATGCTTTCGTTTGATAAAGGATGGAATGTAGGCCAAAGGCCCTGGTCGATAGAGGGCGTTCATGGCAATGAGGTCGGCAAAAACCGTCGGTTTCAACTCCCGCATGTATTTCTGCATTCCCGGACTTTCGTATTGGAATATCCCGACAGTTTCTCCTCGTTGAAAAAGTTCGTAGGTCTTTACATCATCTATGGGGAAAGCATCTGCGTCCAGCTGTATGTCGTGCCGTTCTTTGATGATTTTGATGGCATCCTTGATCAGGGTGAGGGTCTTCAATCCCAAAAAGTCCATTTTCAACAAGCCTGCGGATTCCACCACGGCGTTGTCAAATTGGGTACACACCATGTCCGAATCCTTGGCCAAGGCTACTGGAACGAAGTTGGTGATGTCGGAAGGAGTAATGATGACCCCGCATGCATGGATGCCAAGGTTACGGACAGATCCTTCTAGAACGGTGGCTTGGTTGATGGTCTTTGCCGAATCGTCTAGTCCTTGAGCTATTTTTATAAGTTCCTCTGCCTTTTGGAGAAGTTCGCCCTGGCCCTTCAATTTGTCCAAGAGGGCAGGTCTATTTTTGGCAAGTTCAAATAAGGTTTTGAGCTTGATGTCTGGGACCAAATTGGCCAGCCTTCCAGCTTCTGGGAGCGGCAAGTTCAAAACCCGCGCGGTATCGCGAATAGCGGACTTGGCTGCCATCGTACCGTATGTAATGATCTGTGCCACCTGGTTGGTCCCATACTTGTTGATTACGTAATCGATGACTGCTTGACGACCTTCGTCATCAAAGTCAATGTCGATATCGGGCAAGGATACACGATCGGGATTCAAGAATCGTTCGAATAGGAGATCGTATTTGATGGGATCCACATTGGTGATGGCCACGCAATAGGCGACGGCAGATCCAGCGGCAGACCCTCTTCCTGGACCTACCGAGACGCCCATGTCGCGAGCTGCTCTTGTAAAATCTTGGACAATTAGGAAGTAGCCGGGATATCCTGTGTTTTCAATGGTTTTCAGCTCAAAATCCAATCTTTCCTGGATCTCCTCGCTGAGCTCTGGGTACCGTTTCTTGGCTCCCTCGTAGGTGAGGTATCGGAGATAGGCGTTTTCTCCCCGCTTGCCTCCATCTGCTTCGTCTTCTGGATGCTTAAATTCGTCTGGGATGTCAAACTTGGGCAACAACACCTCTCGAGCCAGTTTGTAAGCCTCGCATTTTTCCACGATTTCTTGAGTGCAGTGGATCGCCTCCGGAAAATCCGCAAACAGCTGCTTCATCTCCTCGGGACTTTTGAGGTAGAACTCATCGTTGGGAAAGCCAAATCTAAATTCGCGGCCTCGCTTGCCTACATACTTTTTAGGCTTTTCCAAGAGCTCGCCATCTTTGACACAAAGTAAGATGTCATGTGCCTTCGCATCCCCTTTTTCGTTGTAGTAGGAGTTGTTGGAGGCAAAATACTTCACCCCATATTTATGGGCCAACTCAAGCAATACCTCGTTTACTTTGTCCTCTTCGGGGACCCCATGCCGGTTGAGCTCCACGTAAAAATCATCCCCAAACTGCTCTTTCCACCAGACAAAAGCTTCCTCTGCTTGCGTTTCGCCCACATTGAGAATGAGGTAGGGGATCTCGCCCCAGATACCTCCAGTGCTCGCAATCAAGTCTCCCTTGTACTGGGCAAGGAGCTCCTTGTCGATGCGGGGTACGTAATAAAATCCTTCCGTATTCGCATAGGAGGCAAGTTTGGCAAGATTGTGGTATCCCGCTTTATTTTTCGCCAGTAGGACGGTTTGGTAGCCATCGTCTTTGGCCGCTTTGTTTTTTCGATCTCTGCACAGGTTAAACTCGCAGCCAAGGATGGGTTTAATTTCTTTGGACATTGCTTCCTTCACGAAGTGAAACGCCCCCATCATGTTGCCGTGATCGGTCATTGCGAGTGCACTCATGCCCAGCGCTTTTGCCTTGGCTATGAGGGTTGGTATTTCGGAGGTTGCCTGCAACACGGAAAATTGCGTATGCACATGCAGGTGTGTGAAGGGGCTGTCCGTTGTTTCGACTATTCCTCCAAGAGTTGATTTTTTAGCGACATCCGCTTTTGATGCTTGAACTTCTTGGTTGCGCTGCGCAAAATTAGCTTCTGCGAGTATGGGGGCTTCGTACTGCACCTCCTCTGAAGAGATTCCGGGTTCTGGGGTTTGTACTTTTTGAGCAATTAATCCAAAAAAGCAGCGTGCAGTAGCGGCCACATCGTAAGCAGCGTCGTGTGCATCCCCAAATCCTTCACCAAAAAGTTTTTGGTGCAACTCGGTTAGGGTAGGCCATTTGAACTTGCCTCCTTTTCCGCCAGGGAGCGCACAGAATTGGGTGGAAATGTCCTTGGTATCGAGTTCTGCCATGCCCTCAAAGGGCATGACGAGCGCGCCACGAAGGAATTCTGAACCGACTACATGGATGTCAAATCCAATATTATGTCCTACGAGGTACTTGGATTGGATGACATCCTCGCGAAAGATTTGTAGAATTTCTTTGAGGTCATGCCCTTCTTCCAAGGCACGCTTGGTCGAGATGCCATGTACTTTTTCCGCATTGAAAGGGATCGTAAAACCCTCGGGGCGGATGATGTAGTTTTTGTTGGAAAGGAGCTTTCCCCGAGCGTCATGCAGCTGCCATGCTAGTTGAACAAGCCTTGGCCAATTGTCCAAGTCAGACATGGGTGCATTGTACGACCTGGGTAAGCCAGTAGTCTCCGTATCAAAAATTAAGTACATAGGTGAATGGGAAATAAAGACTCAAAATACGGCTTAAAAAGGGAAGCAAAAAATGGAGTGACGAGAATTGTCGGAGATGAATACCAAAGCTTTGGCTTTTAAATTCTTACAAAAGCTCAAAATGCACTTTGCTCGCTTCAGCTCCAATTTTTTGGAAGAGATCGGGGCCCGGACCTAGTAGGAAATTTCAAACTAGAATACGGGAAAATCCCTCCAAGAGATTACTTGCCCAGCGGATCGTTTTTGGTTAAGATCGCCTGCATAAATGAGTCCTTTGGTACGCAGCGGACTGCTAGCAATCTGCTCAAATTTTGCCAAACCGTTGAAGTTTTCAGTGAGAATGGTCTCGCTCGCCTTGATCTCGAATGCATCTAGGTTTAACCCTTGATCCACCAGCAAGTCTATTTCATTGCCATGATTGTCTCTCCAAAACCAAGGGCTTTCGTCTCGGTAGCGGTGATGCATCTGCTTGTGAAATTCGGCAACCATCATGTTTTCAAACAAGGCTCCTTTTACGGGATGCGTAACAAGCATTTCCCTGGTTTTGATTTTCAGTAAGTAGGCCAATAGTCCAGTGTCGTAGAAATAGAGCTTTGGTGTTTTGACCACCCGCTTGCTGAAATTTTTGTGGTAAGGATACAGCTGAAAGGTGATGTAGCTCGACTCAAGTGCAGAGAGCCAGGATTTTGCTGTGGGCTGACTGATTCCGGCTTCATTGGCTAGGGAGCTCATGTTCAAGAGCTGGCCCGCACGAGCAGCACAGAGGCTTAGAAAATTTTTGAATAACCTCAAATCTTTTACCTCTAGCAGTTCTGTCACATCACGATTCACGTAGGTTTGCACGTAATTGGAGTAGAAAACCACTGGAGCGATTTTTCGATCGTATAGTGCCGGATAGAAACCGTGAAGCAATTGATCCAAGGGGTCCTCTGCGAGCAATTGGGCCTCTTTTAGTTCTTGAATGTCTAAGGGCAGCAGCTTGAATAGCGCAACTCTGCCTGCGAGACTTTGCGTGATGCGCTCCATCAAATGAAAATTTTGGGAGCCAGACAAGATAAATCCGCCCATGCGCTCAGGCCGACTGTCTACTAGGGTTTGGAGGTAGGAAAATAATGCCGGAGCCTGCTGAACTTCATCGAAGATCATGAAGTCATTGTATTCAGCTAGAAATCCATTGGGGTCTTTGAGCGCGAAGTCGCGGGCATCTGGATTTTCCAAACTGACATACCGGTAATCGGGAAAAAGTGTCTTGAGCAAAGTGGTCTTACCCGATTGCCTTGGCCCGGTAACTGCGAGTATCGGGTATTTGCTTTGGTATTCCCGTATCGCCTTGTAAATGTGTCTGTTGATTACATCCATCAGCTACAAAGGAACGATTAATTTTGAAATTGTACAAGGTTAACTTTGAATTTGTACAGCTTCAACTTTGAAATTGTACAAGGTCAATTTTGAAATTGTACGGGGTTGACTTTGAAATTGTACAGAAATTTTGGTTGATTTTTTAGCTCGAAAACGCGCATAAATATGAATTCAGTGGCTCAAAGGGCTACTTTTCAGCGATACGGCCAAGCCCAGTCTACTAGTAAAAAAGTGGGGATTTATCGCTTGTCTTCCCAAGGCATGTAGACCACCTTTTTGGTCTGAAAAAATTCCTCTTTGAAGTAGTCTTCCAAGTGGTAGCAAACGTAGGACTTTCCTGTCTCCTCCATTTCCTCGTCTACATCCCCTCCTTTGAGGTAGAGGATGCCATTGGGGTAGTCGTTGAGGTCCTCCTTCTTGATTTTTCCTTTTACCCAAGGATAAAATTGGATCATACGGGTGACGGCCCGGCTGACCACAAAATCATATTTCCGAACCAACGATTCTGCACGCGCCTGTTGCGCTTCGACATTAGTGAGCTTCAGTGCTTTGGCAACTTCCTTGACGACAGTGATTTTCTTGCCAATGGAATCTACCAAATGAAAGTGGGTATCCGGAAATAGGATCGCTAGCGGGATGCCAGGAAATCCACCGCCCGTACCAATATCCAATACCTTCGTTCCAGGTTGAAATTGCATCACCTTGGCAATGCCCAGGGAATGGAGCACATGGTGGATGTAAAATTGATCCATGTCCTTGCGACTAATCACATTAATTTTTGCATTCCAGTCCTGATAGACTGCTTCCAATTGCTCAAATTGCTGTAGCTGCTTGGCGGTAAGGTCAGGAAAGTAGGAGGTAATTAGGGCGCTAGTGGAGCTCATCAAATTTGGTTTTCTTTTCCAGAAGCAATTTCATAAAGCAATTCCCGGGAACGGTGCAATTGTGCTTTAACTGTACCCAATGGCTTATCGAGTTCCTGAGCGATTTCCTCGTAAGAAAGCTCGTCGAAGTAGCGCAGTTTCACTAATGTTCTGTATTTCGCTGGGAGCTTGTCCACAAAAAGGCGTACCATCTCGATGCGCTGCGTCTTGATAAATTCATCCTGCGGGTTGTCATCCTTATCCTCCACATCCATGGTCACGGCATTGCCGTTGTCATCCGAAAAAGAATTATTTAAGCTCATAGTTTTGAGCTTCTTTTTTCGGATAAAGTCAATGGTATTGTTGGTAGCAATACGAAACAACCAGGTTGAGAAGGTGTATTCTTTTTTGAATCGCTCCAGATTTCGGAAGGCCTTTGCGAATGCTTCCATGGTAAGATCATCCGCATCATCTGCATCTCGGATCATCTTCAGAATCATAAAATAGACCGCCTTCTTGTAGCGTTTCATCAAGGTGGCATAGGCTGACTGATCCTTTCCTTGGACGGCTCGGTCAATCAGTTCAAAATCCTCAAGGGCCTTGGATGAAAATTCGCGTTCGTTGCCGTTCATTTGATGCTTTTTGCCTGGTAGGAGATAGATCCTAAAACCCAAAAGTATGCCAAGTACAACAAATCATTTAGCAATACATTCATTTTAGGGAAATTGCTCTGCAGGTTTTTTGAGGCGGACCTAATAATTGAAAATAATAAAATAGACCGAATCCCCAATATCCCCAAAACGACCAAAAAATATTCCCATTGTAATCCGATACCGAAATAAATCAATAGGCCAATCCCTCCAATCCAATAGAGCGCGTGGGATATGCCATAAAGACCCATTTTTCGCTTGTCTTCAACGCGAAAAAACCGTTCGGCGTGCAATAAGTGTTTCTCGTGTTGCAAATATTCTTTCCAGCTTTCTTTGGGAGCAGATACAGTAATTGCTTTTGAATCAATCACCACCTTGGTATTTGATCCTGTGGCATGTGTATTCACAAATACCGAATCATCCCCTCCTTCCACATTCCAGAATCCTCGAAACCCTTTCACTTCCATGAAAAAGCTTTTTCGGTAACAGAGGTTTCTTCCTGTACCCATAAATGGAGATTTCCAAAGACCAAAGGAAAGGTAGAAAAGCGCTTTTAAAATTGTTTCAAATTGAATCCATTGGTTCAATGCGCCAGACTTTTCTTGAAAGCTTGAAAATCCAAGTGCAAAAGTTTTTCCTTCCTCACGTACGGGCGCAGTCATTTTGCGAATCCATTGATCTGAGTTAGGAACACTGTCTGCATCAGTGAGTAGGATGACGTCGTTTTTGGCAACTTTTATGCCTAGTGTGAGGGCAAATTTTTTGGAAGTGCAGTGTTTGGGGGTATACTTGATGGTAACCGATCGAAGTTTTGGGTACTGTACCATCAGATCTTCCAATAACCGTTTGGTTCGATCCGTGCTCTGATCGTTGACGATCATCACATCAAACTTGGGGTAATCTTGTTCAAAAAGTTTTGGGATCAATACTTTGAGGTGCTGGAATTTATTCCGTGCCGTCACCAAGACGGTCACCCCTTCCTCAGGATATTGGATTCCTGACTTTTTAGACCCGCGGGAATACCATGCAGTTCGAGAAAACACCATGAATAGGTACCCTCCCTGAACAAGTATTCCGAAACCGAAGAAAAACCACAATAAAAATAGGCCCATAGGTCAATTCTGCTGGGCAAATATAAAATCAATTTCAGCAAGTCATTTAAGAATAAGTGGATATTTTTGCACAAGTAAGCCTAATCAAGAAAGTCTGGCATTTTTGCTCCTTTTTGCGTCCCAATGAAGTTTGTCCTAGAAAAAAAAGATACCCTAACCCAAGCCCGTACAGGCACCCTTACCACAGACCATGGCACGATTCAAACGCCTATTTTTATGCCGGTGGGGACAGCGGGAACGGTCAAAGCTGTGCATCAACGCGAATTAAAAACAGACATTCAGGCACAAATCATTCTAGGTAATACCTATCACCTCTACCTCAGACCAGGATTGGACACCCTGGAGAAAGCCGGCGGCCTCCATAAATTTATTGGTTGGGATAGACCTATGCTCACCGATTCGGGAGGGTATCAGGTGTTTTCTCTTGCGGGCACACGAAAAATTAAGGAAGAAGGGGTGACCTTCAAATCCCATATCGATGGGTCCAAGCACTTTTTTGCTCCGGAAAATGTGATGGATATTCAACGCAGTATCGGGGCGGATATCATCATGGCCTTCGATGAGTGCACCCCCTATCCCTGCGACTATGCCTATGCGCGTCAATCCATGGAGATGACCCACCGCTGGCTACTCCGCTGTCAAGATCGGTTTGATGCAACGGAAGGGAAATATGGGTACAGCCAAAGTTTATTTCCGATCGTTCAAGGTTCAGTATACAAAGACCTTCGCGTTCAAAGCGCAGAGTTTATTGCCAAACAGGGTAGGGAAGGCAATGCCATCGGAGGGCTTTCGGTAGGTGAGCCTGCCGAGATGATGTACGAAATGACTGCCTTGGTAACTGATATTTTGCCAGTCGAGAAACCTCGCTACTTGATGGGAGTGGGTACCCCTGCCAATATCCTAGAGTGCATCGCGCTAGGTGTGGATATGTTTGACTGTGTCATGCCCACTCGAAATGCCCGCAACGGCATGCTGTTTACTTCAGAAGGCATTATCAATATCCGAAATGAAAAATGGAAGGATGATTTTAGTGCCATTGACCCCGCCATAGGCAATGAAGTGAGCAGTACCTATACGAAGGCCTACTTGCGGCACCTGACAGTATCGAAAGAAATTTTGGCTGCCCAGATCGCAAGTATCCACAACCTGTCTTTTTACCTCTGGCTTGTTGGTCAAGCAAGGGAGCACATCCAAGCGGGAGATTTTGGTAGTTGGAAAACGGCCATGGTCCAAAAAGTAAGTACGCGATTGTAACATGAAAATTCTAGACAAACTCATCATCAAAGAATTTTTGAAGACCTACTTTTTTGTAGTGGTCTTGCTTATTCTGGTGGTTTTGGTCCTGGATTTTACTGAAAAAAACGATACCTACATTCGCAATCAGGTGCCAACAAAAGACATTTTGGCTTACATGGGCAACTATGGATTGTACCTCAACAACCTGCTTACCCCAATCACGGTCTTTATCTCGGTTATTTTCATCACGTCCAAGATGGCCGGCAGAACAGAAATCGTGGCTATTTTGAGTTCAGGGATAAGTTTCGTCCGATTGCTTCGGCCATTTCTCCTTGCCGCCTCCCTTATTGGAGCCACAAGCTTTGTGTTGAATGGTTGGGTTTTGCCAACAGCCACAGCTGGTGTAGCGAAGTTTCGAATGCAATACCTGGAAAAAGGGGAGGCCTCCACAGACCCAAATATTCACATCAAAGTAGGTCCAGATGCCTATGCTTACATCAGTAGGTTTTACAAGACCAGCAATACAGGCTACAATTTTACTTTGGAAGAAATCCGTGAGGGGAAATTAATTTCCAAGCTTTCTTCAGACTTAATCCAGTGGGATACGGCCAAAAATGTTTGGCGCTTAGAAAGTTGGAGGCTTCGGGTACTGAAGGAGCGAGGAGAGGAATATTCTACAGGCAATGCGATGGATACGGTCCTTTCCATTTCTCCTGCAGATTTTGACTTGCCAGAAAACCACCACGAAACGCTCAAGCTCCCAGAATTGAGTCGGCAAATCACCCTCTTGGAAGAGCGAGGTGCAGACAATGTGAGCTACTACCGCATCGAGCGAATTGTGCGCTACATGTCACCTTTTGCATCCGTTATCCTTACGTTTATAGGCGTGATTATGTCGGCGCGCAAAACCAGGGGAGGATCCGGATTTCAAATTGCGATGGGCTTTTTCTTGGCCTTTGTTTACATCTTGTTATTTCTTCTTTCCCGCACTTTTGCCGAGGCGGGTACCCAGTTTCCCGTTTTGGCGGTCTGGATGCCCAACTTGCTTTTTGCGCTTACGGGATTGATTTTATATAAAACCGTTCCTCGTTGATGCAGCCTTCTACCTTCAAGGATTACCTGCTACTTCACTTCATTGTGTTGATTTGGGGGATCACCTCCATTTTAGGTTTGTTGATTAGCCTACCCTCCTTGGAGCTTGTATTTTACCGAACTCTTCTAGCGGCGATAGGAGTAGCGGTCCTAATGGGGTTACGAAAAGAATCGCTTCGTGTAGCTCCCAAAGACTTACTCAAAATCATCGGAGTAGGCGTATTGATTTCCTTGCATTGGATCTTCTTTTTTTGGTCGGCCAAGGTGTCTACTGCTTCTGTTTGTCTAGCGGGCATGGCTACCACCTCACTTTGGACGTCTTTTTTGGATCCCTTGATCAACAAAAAGCGGGTTAAACCCTTTGAGGTTGCCTTAGGCTTACTCGTGATTTCAGGATTGCTCGTCATCTTTCAATTCGAAAATGGGTACTGGCTGGGGCTTTCTATGGCCTTGGTTGCAGCATTTTTGAGTGCCCTATTTTCCATATTGAATGGACGTTTGACTTTTCGATACAGCCCCTACCAAATTACTTTTTACGAAATGGGTGCCGCCAGCCTAGTGGCCTTGCTTTTTTTGCCGCTATATTCCTATATCGATGGTTCGGCTATTCAATGGGCATGGAAAGGATTGGATTGGCTTTGGATCCTGATTCTAGCAGGGATTTGTACGGTCTACGCGTTTTCGGTTTCGGTGGAATTGATGAAGCGCCTGCCGGTATTTTCCATCAACCTCACCATCAACTTGGAGCCAGTCTATGGGATTTTGCTTGCGGTGGCAATTTTTGGAGAGAAAGAAAAAATGACGGAGCAGTTTTACCTAGGAACAGCCATCATTCTCGTTTCCGTATTGATCTACCCAGTGCTCAACTATTGGAATAAAAAAAGAAAGCCCAGCTATCAGGAGTAAAGGCAATTTCTGTGGGCTTCTCTGGCCAGATTTTTTTTCAGCGCTTAGAGTTGGGATTCAAATACGAAATAGGATGCTGCCCAGTTCGGTAGTTTTGGTTTTTCGTCAAACAAACCAAATACACTGGATCCCGAGCCTGACATGGAGGCATAGTATGCACCTGTTTGGTATAGGGAGGATTTGATTTGAGCGATCTCGGGATGGGCTTGAAATACACTTTTTTCAAAATCATTGACCAACTCATCTTTCCAGCGACTTCGGTCCGCAAGCACTTCTTCCAAGGAGGTCTTAGGTGCTGCTGGGGTCACCCCCGCATAAGCTTCCTTGGTGCCCACATGGATGCCAGGATGAATCAAAACCAGGTAAGATCCTTGAAGAGATACGGAGCTTGGCTCGAGAATTTCTCCTCTGCCACGGATAATTTTTGGGGTGTTTTCAATGAAAAAAGGACAATCGCTCCCCAATTCTGCAGCATACTCCTCTAAGAAAAAATCATCCAGGTGCAGGTCAAAGAGGTTGTTCATCAACTTGAGTGCAAAAGCACCGTCTGCCGATCCCCCACCCAAACCGGCACCCATAGGAATATGTTTGTGGAGGTGTATTTGTAGGCTGGGCAATCCTTGATAATCCTTTTTTAGGAGCTTTTCTGCCTTCAAAATTAGGTTGTCCTTGGAATCCCCAGGAATCGACAATCCCGAAACGGCCCAAGAAGGTTTCTTGTCCAAAACCATTTCCAAGGCATCACAGAGAGGGATAGGGACCATGCAAGATTCGATCTCGTGGTACCCATCTTTCCGCTTTTGGGTAATGTGAAGTCCTAGGTTGATTTTGGCGTTGGGAAAAGTGATCATGGAAAAACGCTGTTTAGACAAAAGTAATGGAAATCAGGGTAGATTGGGATCTTTCGTTTACTTTTTAAAAAATTAAACTAAAGGGTAAAAATTTATCATTTGTTAGGGTGTTTCGCCAAATTATTAGTCTAAATACGGTTATAATTCCTAAAAATTGAAAAAAATAAAAATCAGTAGAAAATTTTGAGAAGATAGAATATTCAGGCTGTTTTTAAGGGGTGGGTTTTGACATTTTTGTAATATTGAAATAAAAATCTGTAAAAAATGATTTTGCCCAATTTTAAGCGCTGAATAAATGCTGTAGAGAAGAATTAAATATTGTAACTCTCGGCCTAGATTAGTAGTATTGTAAGGTAATCAAGTATTGAATTACCAACCCGTGAACAGATGACTTACTCTTTGGTGCTCCTCCTGCGATTTAGCATTCTCCTTCCTATTTCCAAGTGAGGCACTAGATCATAGCATTCAACCTATACCTTCTAAAGTGCCTCCATCCAATGGGGCACTTTTTTTATTTCGCCAACCATGACCCAAAATCCACTCAAAAAATACAGCTGGGAAATTAGTGACAACCCCGAACATCCGGCAGGGATGGCCATGCTCTATGCGACGGGGATGTCTGACAAAAAAATGAAGCAGCCTTTTGTAGGAATCGCTAGTTGCGGCTACGAAAGTAATCCCTGCAACATGCATTTGAATGACTTTGCTGCCCACATTAAAGCTTCCTCCCAGGAAGAAGAGTTGACTGGTTTGGTATTCAATACGATTGGAATTTCAGACGGAACCTCCATGGGAACCTTGGGGATGCGTTATTCTTTGGTTTCAAGAGAAATTATAGCCGATTCCATCGAATCTTTCGTGCTCGGTCATTCCTTCGATGCCTGTGTGGCCGTCGCGGGCTGCGATAAAAATATGCCCGGTGCCATCATCGGGATGCTCCGCATCAATCGCCCCAGCATCATGGTCTATGGAGGCACCATCGCCTCTGGGCTTTACAAAGGGGAAAAACTCAATATTGTCTCAGCTTTTGAGGCATTCGGAAAGAAAATTCAAGGTACCATCACCCCGGAAGATTACGACGGCGTAATCCGCAATGCCTGTCCGGGTGCAGGGGCCTGCGGTGGCATGTACACCGCCAATACCATGTCTTCGGCCATTGAGGCCTTGGGCATGTCCTTGCCTTATTCGGCTTCCAATCCTGCCAATTCACCTGAGAAATTAAGGGAGTGCAGGGAAGTCAACCATTACCTCCGCATTTTGCTGGAGATGGATCTGAAGCCCAAGGATATTGTCACTCGCAAAAGCATTGAGAATGCCGTTCGGGTAGCCATCGCACTAGGAGGCAGCACGAATGCCGTGCTCCACTTGTTGGCGATTGCCCGCACCGCAGGCGTGAACTTTACCCTGCAAGACTTTAAAGGGCTCAATGCCAAGACCCCTATGATTGGGGATTTTAAGCCCTCTGGCAAATTCCTCATGGAAGACCTACACGAGCAAGGGGGATTGCCTGCTTTTATGAAGTACTTTTTGGAAAAAGGCTATTTGCATGGGGACTGCATGACGGTCACTGGCAAGACCTTGGCAGAAAACTTAGAAAATGTGGAGGCGCTACTGCCTTCCCAAGTCAATGTGATTCATCCCGTAGAAACTCCCATCAAAGCTACAGGTCACCTGTGCATCTTGGAAGGCAACCTTGCTCCCGAAGGAGCGGTAGCAAAAATAACTGGAAAAGAAGGAAGGCTATTTACAGGTCCTGCTAAGGTGTTCGACTCCGAATTGGAGGCGAACAATGCCATTCGAGATCATCAAGTACAAGCAGGTGATGTAGTAGTGATTCGCAATGTAGGCCCGAAAGGTGCCCCCGGTATGCCTGAGATGTTGAAGCCCACTTCCATGATTATTGGTGCAGGTCTAGGCTCGGATGTGGCCCTGATTACGGATGGAAGATTTTCTGGTGGTACCCACGGCTTTGTGGTCGGACACGTCACACCCGAAGCTTGGTGCGGTGGGCCTATTGGCCTGCTCAAAGATGGGGACTTGATCACGATCGATACCGACAGCCAAAGTCTTCAGGTAGCGGTATCAGAAGAAGAGTTTGCCAAGCGCAAAACGACCTGGTCACCTAAGTCCATCGAGGGCCTTCAAGGCACACTCAAAAAGTACAATAAACTTGTTGCAACTGCATCTGAAGGATGCGTCACCGATAAATTTTAAGGGTATGGAAACCAAGATGAGAGGTGCAGACATCGTCATTCGTTCGCTCATGGCAGAGCAGGCGGAACTTATCTTTGGCTATCCTGGCGGTGCGATCATGCCCGTTTACGATGCGCTATACGACTACCAAGAGCACATCAAGCATGTGCTCACCCGCCACGAGCAAGGTGCCATCCATGCAGCGCAGGGCTATGCGCGTGTTTCGGGTAAGGTGGGCGTCTGTTTGGTGACCTCGGGTCCTGGAGCAACAAATTTGATTACCGGCCTTGCCGATGCCCAGATAGATAGTACGCCTTTGGTTTGTATTACTGGCCAGGTAGCTGCGCACTTGTTAGGAACAGATGCCTTTCAAGAAACCGACATCATGGGAATTTCCATGCCGGCTACCAAGTGGAACATTCAGGTGAGGCGGGCTGAAGACATTGCTCCAGCCATTGCGAAGGGCTTTTTTATCGCCCGCTCTGGTAGACCTGGAGTGGTATTGATCGACATTACCAAAAATGCGCAGGTGGAATTGAGCGAGTTTAACTACCAGCCTTGCCAAGAATTTCGCTCCTACA
>JBEDEY010000061.1:0-14048 GCA_041175425.1 Bacteroidota bacterium
GTGGTAATGAGCGCCAAACAACTTGCGTTGAAGAGTGCGCCACGGTTAATGGATTGTGTCATAAGGTAGTGCTTTAGGTTTGTGGGTTGCGTTAAGTGACTTTTGACACATTCAAAGTAGGTAAAAAAATGAAAACAGCCTTCCCGATTGCAAAAAAAATAGATAAAACAGGCCTAAAACACTGTTCTAGCGCGAAAATAGTTTAAATAAGGGGAGTGGGTTAGCGAACAAAAACCCAGTCCTGGGCAGTACTCAAGGGAGCCGAAAACTCATAGCCCTCCTCCCGAAAAACTTTGAGTTGCTCGGGATCTGTAATCCTATTAAGTATCGCATAGCGAGCCATCAGGCCTCGTGCCTGCTTCGCAAAGAAGCCGACTACCTGGTAGCGGTTATCCTTATGCTCTTTGAAATGAATGGAAATGACAGGCATCTTCAAGGTCTTGTGATCTACTGCCTTGAAGTATTCTTGGGAAGCCAGGTTGACTAGGGTTTGGCCCTCAGCTGCGGCATTCAAGGCCTTGCTGATCTTGGTTCCCCAGTACTGGTAGAGATTTGCTCCTTTCTTGGTTTTGAGTGGGGTCCCCATCTCGAGTCGGTAGGGCTGGATCAAATCCAATGGTTTCAATAGTCCATAGAGCCCGGATAGGATGCGCAGGTGCTGCTGGGCAAACTCCAGATCTTCTGCCGAAAAGTCGTCTGCTTCCATCTTAGCATACACCTCCCCTTTGAATGCCAAAAGTGCCTGCTTGGAATTGTCTGGACTAAAGGTCTCCGTAAAGGTTTGGTAGCGCTCGGCATTCAGCGTAGCCAATGCATCGCTGAGGTGCATGAGCTTTGAAATCTGAGCAGCAGATTTTTTACGCAAGACACCTACCAAGTCCTTGACCTCTGAGGGGAAGTCGGGTAGGGTATGGGCACTGTATTCGGGATGACTGTAGTCTAGGGTTTTGGCAGGAGAAATGACAAGTAGCATGGGTTACTGAATAATCGTAATGGCCTTGGTTTCGGTTTGGGTGAGATTCTGTGCTCTGGAAGTAAACCGCACAACGGCCACGTATGTTCCCGTAGGAACTAATTTTCCATTCACACGGCCATCCCAAGGGCAGAATGGCTGTTTGGGTTCTAAAATTTCATGTTCGCAATAAAAAATTAATTCCCCCCAGCGGTTGTAAATGAATACGTCTACGTCATCGATGTACTCGTTGGCATACAGGATAAAATTGCGGCTCGGGTCTTCCAGCACCATCCCACTTGGGAATACCACCTTGAGGTTACAGTCTTCGACCACAGTGAAGGTTCCTTCCCATTCACAGCCTAGGATATCGCCCACACGAAGGGTGTAAGTTCCTCCCTTTTCAGGACTGAAAGTTGCTGTATTGGAAACTTCTTTTCCATCCAAAATCCAGGAATAACTTGCGTAGGGACCTGGATCAAGCGTAGCTGTTTTTCCTTCTACGGCACAGATCAGTAGGGGCTCGGTTGGTAGTACGGGAGGTACAAGTTTGGACTTGACCACCACGACATTGGCTCTGCCGAGCTCACAGCCAATACTGCTGCGCAAAAGCACCTCGTATGTACCTTCTTGGCTGACTTCAATGAGGTTGCTCGTGAAGGCCGGTAGCCGGGTACGCGTTCCACCCGTGACCAAAAACCACTCGAAGCTATCCACGGTGGTTAAAGTGCCCTTCACCTCAATTGTGGTGGTGGGTTGATCCACACAGAAGGGAAGGGCATCTAAACTTACCGTGAGCCTGCTGGGAAGAATCGTAGCCGTAAACGGAAGTTTTTTGATAGGGCAAAGTCCTCCCGAGGCAGGTTGTACTTCCAAGGTATAGTTTCCAGATCGGCTCGGCACAAACTCCTGCCTTCTGCCTACGATGATTCCTAGGTCATCTCGCCACAGGAAGATGACATCTGCTGGGTCGGCATTCTTGAGGATAGCCTCATAGCGTATTCCAGTCAAGCAGTCCACGATAGGAGCGGAAACCTCGAAATCTAGTGCCGGACTGAGATTGACCGTCATGGGGAGCACCTTCGGACAGTCGATCCCAGCAGGATCTACCCCAAGTACGGTGTAAATGCCTGATTGGGTAAATAAGAAGCTACCATCTGCTTGCGCGGTGATCGAGGTACCAGTAGGTCCTGTGATGGTATAGTTGAGGGGTTTGGGACCTGAAGGGGCAAAGGCGTAAGAAACACAGCCTTCCACCACAGCAGGTACGGAAAATTGCACCTCAAATTTTTGATCCACCGTGTAGGTTGTTTTGTCTGGGATGGAGCAGCCTGTTGGGTCGAGAATCTCTACGAGGTAGTCACCGCGGGAGACCGGAACTAAGAAAGTAGCCTGATTTGGGAGCGGACCTGTCAATTCAAGGCCATCGCCTTGACGGACAATCTTGTAGGTTCCTACGCGTGGTAAGCCTCCGGTAAAGGTAATTTGGATGCCGCCTTGGGCTACTCCGGTGGGCGAACAAATTTCATCAGTCGCGATCACCGTAAAGGCATAAGCAGCTGGAGGATTTGCATTTTCAACCGTGACGGAAGAAGAATAGGTACAGCCCGCTGCATTTTCTGCTTCTAGGGTATAGACGCCTGGGGCTAGATTGGCGATGGGAATCACTGTTCCCGCTGGAGCTGCCGGGAAGGATAGCCCGAGTTCTACCAAGCGAAGGCTACTCACTGCGGCTTGAAGGCGAACTTCAATGGCTCCATCTGCAGTAGCGCAACTTGTAGCAGCGGTGACGGCTATGGCTTCGATGAGAGGCAGTTCGTTGACCTGGAGATTTAGGGATTTAGACACCTTGCAACCTGCAAGAATTGGGTCTTGGGCGACAAAAGTGAGCTCGTATTGTCCAGGACCGGGAAGGCTTAGGATTTCCAATTCCAATTCAAAGAAGGGTCCCAAAGGCACCTGGACTCCATCCCCATTGCGCTCGTAAAACCATTCTCCCGTGATGGGGGTGTTGGGTGCGAAAGTCACCGAGGTTTCTTCGTAGCAGACCTCGGTGTCCGTTTGGTTGAGGTCAAATTCAAAGGCAGGGCCTACAAATATGGATGCAGTGGTACTGCAGCCCTCAAAGAGTGTTTCCTCTTCTTCTCCTCCAGCTGCTGAAGGTCGGTATTGAACGACTACGGTGTAGATACTTTCTTCGGTAACAGTAATTGTATTCGAGTTGCTGTCTCCAAAAATATCCCCTGCCGCATTGGTCCACAAGAAATCGTAGAGGCCTTCGCTGGGGTCATAGCCGTCAATAGCCGTGAGGGTAACCGGGGTTCCTTCACATAGGGTGGCATCCGATGCCAGGGTCAAGGTTGGGGGAGCGATGACCTCCAGAGTTCCTTCTGCAGTGAAGTAGCCAATTTCCGCGCAGCGGTCTACCCGCAACTCGATCGTGTAGGTACCCGCCCGATTGAAGAGCTGCTCCAAATTTTGAAATTGGTCTCCTGGGCCTCCAAAATTAGACCGGACGACTGTTCCGTCTTCGTGGGTGATGGTCCAGAAATAGGAGTCAATGTCGGGTTCTCCTCCTCCTTCAAGCGTGGCTGTTGCTCCCGATACCGGATCCAAGCAAAGGGAAGGAGGGATGCCAAGGGCGGGCTCGGGGATAGAGCTGCCTGAGTTTTGGGTAAAGGAAGGCAATCCCAAATTGGCCGTGCCAGGCATGGCTTCCACTGCATCTTGGTTGAAGGTACTGGCTTGGGTACAACCAGTGCCTACTTGGATCTGTCCGATGCGGTTGCTACCCACCACGGCCACATAGATCTGCCCATCAGAGGCGATTTGAAGGGCTCCCAAATCCAATCCAGCGGTGCCGCTGAGCACTTTTTTCGTAGACAGGATGCAGGTAGTTCTTGCGGTTGCTGTCGTAGCTGTGGCAAAGCAGGAAGGGCAGCCCGAAGTCACTTCCTTGATGATGTATTCTTCGATACCTGGTCCTCCATTCCGGTAGGAAACGAGGATGCGGTCGGAGTCCGATGAAAATTCCAGTCCATAAATATCCCCCGAACAGCCCAGGTCAAGAAGTGCATATTCGGTAAGGGCACCGGTTTGCTGGTTGAACTCAAAAATTTCGGTTCGGTTGCATCCCCCTTCGGAAATAGTCACTGCTAGTTTGCTGCCATCTGGGCTAAATTTCATCGTGCCCACGCCGGAGTTGTAACCATGACTACTACCTACCGAGCTATTCACGGATTGGCCGATGCCTTGGCTGGATACGGGATAGGCTCTAAAGGTATTGTTGCCCAGTTCGTGAAATAGTACCCAGGTCGTATCGCCGGCACTCAGTGCTGCGCTATGCTCCGTGGAGGGACTGAAAAGGAAGTTGTTTTTGGTGACCACATTCCCGACTCCTGTGGTGTTTTCAGCCTTGATGTCCACCAAGGAATAGCTGACCACATTGGTTCCACTCCCACTACTTTGTGTGGTAAACAAGTAAAATAGCGTAGGCTGAGTAGGTACGGCAACGGCGACAACTGCTTGGCTTGCCGTGTTGCTACCTCCGATGTCACTGCCATTTTCCATCAGGGCGCCGTTGAGGTCCCATACGGACTGCCCATCGGTGTAAAAGAGCACTTGTCCCGCTTGATCTGAAATCGTGGAGGTGCCGGCAGGGATGCTTTGCGGATGAGCAGTCGCTATCGGACGTGGTACGGGTGCAGTCTCATCGTCTGGATCGGGGTTGAAGTCCAGTCCGGCCCCATTTCCAAAGTACCAGATATTATTGCTTTGGTCGGGAACATCCCACATTTTGATGCGGATTTCTGCATAGGCATAGCAGGAAGATCCAGGTTCCCGCACCAAGACCCAATACAATCCGGGTTTACAAACTTCATTACCTGCTTTGCCTATCCAACCTTCTTCACGCTTGTTGGACCAAAAGTACTCGTAGTTGGTGCCGCCACCCGTGCCGCCCCCAGTTCCTCCACCCGTACCACCGCCGGCTCCTCCCCCAGACTGGGCTTGTAGCAGGGGATCGAGATCGATGCAGGATTCGCAGAGGGTAGTGTCTGAAGGGGAAAAGTTGGCTTGCAGCTCATTTTCTGTGAGCGTAATGCTTTTGGTCACCTCCTTGGTGGTGCTATCTGGAAAGGTGACGGTGAGGGTGACCTCCAAGCTACTTCCAGTGGCTGCATCGGCAGGAACGAGAAAATGTTCTTGATTAAAGTCTGCCGGTAGGGGATTTCCATCCGCATCAGTGAGTGGAGGAGAAAACTCCCAATTGAAAGAGATTGGGCGGTAGTTGGCAGGCGTGATTTCGCTGGTCAGCTGCACAGGATTGTTGGCACAGGGCTCTTCGGGGTCCCAGGAAAAATCCACGGTAGGCTCGATATCGGCATTGGGAGCAAAGACAGGGAAGATGCGTCCACAAAAACTTTTATCCGAAAAAGGATTTTCCTCTAATCCTCCCGTGGCGAGGGTGAGAGCATTGGGGTTTTTTAGGCGACCCAGCAACTGAGGGCCTCCAGGGACTGCCTCATAGAGGTAGTAGAGGTAGCCGTCTGGGCCTGTTTTGACATCGTACACTTGATGAATGCCTGGAGCAAGTGGAACTTGTTCAGGAATCGCAGTTGGGGAGGCACTCGGAATTCGAAAAAGATTAGTTCCTCGGGAGAAATAAATATAATCTCCTCCTGGCGAAAAATTTGCGCCAAATATGGGCTCCGTACCACCAGAATTGCTCAGTGCTACTGGACTCCCAAAAGTGCCAGTACTGGAATCAAAGGGAAGGAGTAGCAGGTCATCTCCAGGGTTTGGTGGAAGTAGGAGTAAGCGACTGTTGCCTTCATCAAACACGATTGCTTTGGGAGTAAAGGGGATGGCAGCAGTGCCTGTTAGGGTAAAAGCCCCTGCCGGGGTTGCTATCCTACGAGACTGGAGGTTGCCCCCTGCAAAGCTTATCAGGTAGGAAGGGGAACTGGGAGTTTTGACTACCAGTACAGCTCCCTGTCCTGGGCCGATGACCTGGTCTTTACTCGTGATTTTTCCAAGTGGAGGTTGAGTACCTGTCGCTTGGCCCAGTGCATTCATGTCTACTAGCGCATACTGAAGTTGGCCTGCGAGAGAGAGGTAAAAGATGTAGAAGAGCTTGTTGCCGCTTGGATTGTAATCCAAAAATCCCGTGGCCACCGTTTGTCTTCCTTGAAAATCCCCCTTTAGTCCTGGCGCGGATCCTTCGATAGGATTGCCTGAGTAATCGTAGACTAGCTCCCCGTTGGTATAGAATAAGGGTTGGCCCGTGATGGGATCAATGGCAATGGCATTGTTGAAGGCCCCGCCAATCACGGAAGCAGGGAGGGTTTGTACCGCAGCAGTTTGCCCTTTTCCGAAGGAGAGGTAGGGATGGCCTCCAGTACTGCAATTTCCAAAAATCCATTCGTTGTTATTGTATCCCTGACCAAAAGCAGTACCATACCAAAGACTGGATAAGAGCAGGAGGAGACCTGCAAATAGTCGCTTGAATCGTATGGTATTCGACTTGCTTTTCATATTTTTAGCGCTACTTCTACAACAACCCACCACCGGAATCGTTTAGAAGGCTAGTGCGTATTCAAATAAACGAACTATTTCGTGTTACGGTCTCTGCTGACATTGGTTTTTTTTATTTTCTTGGGCTTGGCTTCCATTTCATCTGCCTTTGCCCAAGATCCCCAATACAGTCAGTACTATGCAGCCCCGCTTTTCCTCAATCCAGCCATGGCAGGAGCAGAGCAGATGGGTCGCGTGGGATTTAATTACCGAAACCAATGGCCTTCCTTAGACGCGCAATTTACCACCTTCTCCGCCTATTATGATACCTATCTGCCAGAATACAATTCTGGGATAGGAGTGCATGTCATGCAAGATACGGAGGGTGCGTCAAAGTTAAGATCCACCTCAGTTTCTGCTCTGTATTCTTACGAGTTGCGGCTGGCAGACAATCTGTATTTTCGACCGGGTTTTCAGGCCAGCTACATCCGCAGGGAGATAGGATTCTATGAAAACCTTGTTTTCGCGAATCAAATCAATCCACTAGATCCTACAGGACCAGTACTTCCTGGGGCCGATATTCCTGGTTTAGGGGATCCAGTGAGTATTTTTTCGCTATCGGCAGGCGGTATATTGTTTACCGAAAATGCCTGGATCGGATTCTCTGCACACCATCTCAACGAGCCCAACCAGTCTTTTGTGGATGGGCTGAGCCCCTTGCCTCGGAAATTATCTTTTCATGCAGGCTACCGCATCTCCTTAGGTCAAGGAGGTATGCGTCGAGATTTTACACACCTCAGCAAGCAGCGCTACCTGACCCCGACCATCAATTATAAAAAACAAGGTCCATTTGAACAATTGGATCTAGGCGCCTATTTCTATGCAGAGCCGATTGTGTTTGGTGCGTGGTACCGAGGCTTGCCCTTCCGGCCTGTTGAGGGGCAGAGCAACCGCGACGCGATTGTGATGATGGTGGGTGTCAATTTGCTCAATGGCTTAAATGTGGGCTATAGCTTTGACTACACGGTATCGCAATTGGGAATCCAAAGTGGAGGTGCACATGAGTTGAGTCTTTCCTGGACGATTCCAGGTCGTAATCAAGGAAAGCCACTTGGTAGAGATACCATTCTTCCTTGTCCCAAATTCTAAACGGAGTCGATTTGTAGTCCTTTCTGAACCCCAGTTTTTTTGCGGAGGTTCTCATGTTTTGATAGCCCATCCCTACGCTCTTCCAGTCTGCTTTTTTTGATGACTCCCGCTTAAATTCGCCACTTCCTCCGCAGGAGTACTAGTTTTTCCAAAATTCCGTATCTTTTGCTGTTGTATTGCACTGTTCCATGAAAGACCTCGCAGATTTCCCTTACCCGCTTACTGACCTTTTTCCACAGCCCAAGACCCCTTCGGACTGGGATCGGTACCGACTGAGCCAAGAGCAAATTGATTTTTTCCATGAAAACGGCTACTTGGCGGGGGTTCAACTCCTAGATGCGGAACAAATTGCGGTGCTATCGGAAGCTTTAGATGAGGTGATGGATCCCAAGCATCCCCTGCATGGTTTGTTTCATGAGTTTCATAGCAATGAATCTGCAGATCCGAATACGGTCTTGTTTCATTCCCTTGGACATTGGCGGATCGCAGCCGCTTTTCATGATGCGATATGGAATCCTGCCTTTCGGATGGTAGCCAGCCAACTTCTTGGCGGTCGAGGGGTTCGCTTTTGGCACGATCAACTCTTTTGCAAGCCTGCACACCATGGGGGAGTGGTGGCCTGGCACCAAGATTATTCCTATTGGACGCGAACAGTGGAAATGCAGCATTTGACCTGCTGGTGTGGACTTGACGATGCCACAGAAGAGAATGGTTGCCTCCAGTACGTTCCTGGTTCCCATCGCTGGGGACTCTTGGAAAAGCCTGCCTTGGCAGGGGCCATGGATGGGTTGTTGGGGATGCTTTCGGAAGAACAAAAGGCTCAATTTGCACCTGTAGCCATTCCCTTGAAAGCAGGGTATGCAGCTTTTCACCACCCTTTGTTGGTGCATGGGAGCTATGCCAACTATTCTCCTCGCTCCCGCAAGGCCTTTGTGCTCAATGTATTTGCGGATGGGACGTTATCTGATTCCGATGAACCCCTACTTTCAGGGGTGCCTGTAATCCACAAAGGAGAAAAAATGGGAGGTAAATTTTTTCCTTTGATTTTTGATCCCAAAAACAGCTAAATTCGGACTTCAATTGCTGGTTTTGTGAGAAACAAGCAGGTTGGAGGGTGTCAGAGACCTCAGTTGGAGGCTCAGCAATTGCTTGATTTTATTTCCCCTACACATGGCTTCTGGATTATTTGCCTTATTGGATGACATTGCTACGCTCATGGATGATGTGGCAGTGATGAGTAAAGTGGCTGCGAAAAAAACAGCTGGAATTTTGGGCGATGACTTGGCCGTGAATGCCGAAAAGGCCTCCGGGTTTGTATCCGATCGCGAGCTTCCCGTTTTGTGGGCGATTACCAAAGGATCTGCTTTGAATAAATTGATGATCCTTCCCGTAGCCTTTTTGCTAAGTGCTTTTGCTCCAGTTGCAATCACGGTCATCTTGGTAATTGGAGGCTTGTACCTAGCATACGAGGGGGCAGAAAAAATCCATGCCTACATTTTTCCGCATCCTGCTGAAAAGGAGGAAGAATTAAACTTGAATATCACCAAAGAGGAAGTTCTCGCGCTAGAGAAAAAGAAAATTAAATCAGCCATCACCACGGATTTTATCCTGTCGGTGGAGATCGTGATCATAGCGATGAGCACAGTGGTAGACAAGCCATTGCTCAATCAAATAGCCGTGGTGTCCATTATCGCCTTGATCGCAACAGTGGGTGTGTATGGGATTGTGGCCTTAGTGGTGCGCATGGATGAGTTTGGATTCAAATTGATTGCACTTAACGATCGGGAGGATAGTTTTTCCGATAAAATAGGCTGGATGTTGGTTAAGGCACTTCCCTATTTTGTCCGGGGAATCGGCTTTGTGGGCACGCTAGCCTTGTTGCTCGTTTCGGGAGGTATTTTTGCACACAACATTCCCTTTTTCCATCACCTCCTGCCCACCTGGCCGGGGATGTTGAAGGAATTTCTTTTTGGATTGGGCGTGGGTATCGTCGTATTGCTTCCAATTATGGGAATTCAGAAAATGAGAAAAAAATAGGCCTGTCCTTTTTTAGGAAGTCAACGAATTTGCCTATTTTCCGAAGTACTAATCCACTTCTTATGGCAACTTCTTTGTTCCGGCTTTTGGCTTTTGCTCCGTTTTTTTTAGTGAGTTTGTGGGTTGGGGCGCAACCAGGTCAAACCTACCTTCAGTTTCCAGGGGGGGCTGGTCCAGGACAGGGCAAGCACATTGTCTTGGTAGCTGGAGACGACGAATACCGCTCGGAGGAGTCTATGCCCATGCTGGCCAAAATTCTATCCTCTCGTCATGGATTTAAAACTACAGTGCTTTTTCCCATCGATCCCAGTTCTGGGGACGTGGTCCCCAACTATCAAAACAATATTCCAGGTCTAGAGCAGTTGCAAACTGCGGACTTACTCATCTTGCTGGTGCGGTTTCGGGAGCTTCCCGATGCGCAAGCCAGCTATTTGGAGGAATACTTGCTAGCGGGCAAACCTATTATTGGTTTGCGGACATCTACACATGGGTTTGCCTATCAAAAAAACAAGAGTTCAAAGTTTGCCAAGTGGGACTGGATGAGTACCGTGTCCGGCTGGGAGCGGGGATTTGGACAGCGGATTTTTGGAGAAACCTGGGTCAATCACCACGGGATTCACGGCAAGGAGGGAACTAGAGCACTACTAGACGGAGTGAAGCAAAATGCGAATCATCCCGTGCTTCGCGGGGTCAAAGATATCTGGGGACCATCCGATGTATATGGCATCAAGCACTTGCCCAAGGAAGCAGAGGTGCTGGTCTATGGGCAATCTACTGCTGGGTTGAATGCTCAAGCTCCATTAATGTGGGATAAGTCCGTAATGCCGATTGCTTGGACCAAGCCTTATCAGCTGGAAGGTGGAAAGCCAGGGATGGCTTTTGCGTCTACGATGGGTGCTTCTTTGGACTTTCAAAGTGCCGACTTGAGACGCTTGGTGCTCAATGCGTCTTTCTGGCTACTCGGCATGGGCGATGCAGTGACGGCGGAGTTGAATGTGGACTATGTAGGCCCCTATTCTCCTACCGCTTTTGGATTTGACACCTTCCGTAAGGGAATGCGGGTAGAGGATTTTAGTAGTATCAAGTAGCTAGTATCAAGTAGAAAGACCGTACAGAAGCAAGATGCGAGAGCCAAGAAACGAGACTCATTGGTTGTGCTACGAGATTCGTAGGGTTTTCAAATTTTCACTTCTTCAATCAATATTCGGCGTTCGGCATTCGAAATTAATTAGATGCCGTATTTCGTATCTCGCACCTCTACATTGTACTTCGTACTTGGTACTCTGTACAATTCAGTACCTCGTATTTCGTACCTCGTATTTCGTATTTTCACAACTCGATATTTCTATTCTCTTAAACCTTCACCCATGAACAAAATTGGCTTCAACGTACTGGCTTGGTCGGCAGAAATTTCCGAATCTCTTTTCCCAATTTTGGATCGCCTGAAGGGGATTGGCTACGATGGGGCCGAGTTTTTTATTGGAGACACCGACCAAAAGTCCTGTCGTTTGGTGGGGGATTATTGTAAAAAAATTGGATTGGAAGTAACGGCAGTAACCGTGATGGGAGCCGCTGAAAATCCCATTTCTACGGATCCAGCGGTTCGGGAAAAAGCCAAGGAAAAACTCAATTGGGTACTCGACCGTGCGGCGGACCTGCAGGCGCACCTGTTGTGTGGACCCTTTCATTCTGCCTTCGCCACCTTTGCTTCACGTGCTCCCATCGAGGAGGAGTATGTTTGGTCGGCAGAAGTGCTTCGGTCGGCGGGAGACTATGGGCAGCAATTGGGAATTGCACTTACGCCAGAGGCCTTGAATCGATTTGAATGTTACCTCGCCAATACGATGGAGCAGCTGGATTATTTGCTTTCCAAGGTGCAGCATCCCAACGTGCAGGCCATGTTTGATACCCACCATGCGAATATGGAGGAGAAAAAATTGGGTCTTGCCATTGAACGCATCGCACCATGCTTGCGGCATGTGCATATCTCTGAAAACGACCGTGGTACTCCCGGTTCGGGCCATGTCAACTTTGATGAAACCTTTGCAGCTCTTAAGAAAGTAGGTTATTCAGGCTGGTTAACGATTGAGGGCTTCACCCGAAACGACCCAGCTTTTGCGAATGCGATTGGCGTATGGCGTGAATTTTCAGCCCCTTGGGAGATGGCTGAGCAGGGTTACCAACTCATCAAAGGGATGTGTGAAAAGCACGGGATGTAAGTAGTGGACGCTTGAGCGAAAGCTTATTTTTTGGGGATGTACCAGCTGTTGCTGCGTAGGTCTACACCTCCCTTGAGTTCTTCCTGTACCACGCGATCGATGATCCAAAGTCCTTTTTGAGTCATGGCTTCAAAAGTGTCTATGCCTTCGTTGGGGAATCCTTGACGGGTGCGATGGATATGAAATTTATTCGAAAATTTTCGTCCAAACGCTTTTTCTACGCCCTCCTTGCCCAGCATCAATCCGATCAAACCGCCCCAAGTTGCAGTTGGGTTGTCAGAATCCCAGCCCGCAAGTGCGCCGATCTTGATCGTTTCGAGCAAGTCACCTTCTCCATAAAATAGGCTAACCAGGCTAGCGGCAAAGTTGATGCCGGCGGCATAGCAGGCGTTGCAGTACAGATTTCTGCTGCTCAGGTCATAGCCATCGAGTTGCTCCACCTGGTAGCGCTGGTAGACCGAGTCCCGTGCTTGTTCCCAAGGAATCCCCGATGCGTACATACCCTTCACATAGCGGTACATCGCTGCAGGGTAGGAGGAGGGTGGAAGTTCAGATTTGGCTTGCTCGGCCAGTTGAAATAGTTGCTCTTTAATTGGCAAGGCAGGATCAGCCGTAGCGGCAAGTGAAAATAGGTGCACGTAAAACTTGGAGATCCACTCACTTTCTTGGCTTGCGGTGGTTTGAATGGGAAGCGTCGCCATGCGTACGGCCACATCTGGTCTTCCTGGGGCATAGAGTCCAAAAATCTCCGTGGTCAGCTGTGCATCGATCATCTCGTATTCCGGATTGTGGAGGGAATCACCTGTGGCCGGAGGCACCAACCCTGTTTTCATCAAATCGAAGGCTTTTTGGTTGGAAACCCAAAGATAGTTCTCCTCCTCACTTCGAATATGTTTCAACCATCCGTTGCGGATCTGTTCCCCGTTGAGGAAAGAAGTTTGGTTTTGGAGAAGCAGTTCCTGGTAGATGTATTCGATGTCGGTGTCGTCATCCGATCCCCAAAGCGTGTCTTCATTTGCAAAAACAAAGTCGATTGTTGGAGAGATGCTGCTGGGTTCCTTTCCGGACCAAATATTCGGTTGGTCCCGCTTACCCCAATCCGCTCGGGTGTAGAAAGGCCCCGTTTTGATTTCCCCAATATTCCCGATTTTATCCATTTCTGTTACCAGTCCGGTCCAGTTGGCGATGCAGGTCGCCAACCAGAAGCCATAGATTTTAGAGGCATAGGCTTCCCGGTCGAGGACTTGATCGCTGGGTTTTGGGCTGTAGGTAGCATAGGTTAGGTTTGGATTTTTGTCCGCTAGCTGCTGAGCCTGACTTAGGGAAAAGCTGAGGCAAAAAATAAGGGGGAAAAGAAGGAATCGGGTGGAGGTCATGGGCAGGGCATTTGCTCCAATTTACTTCTTTTTACAAAAAAAACCAGATGGGGAGAATGGGAAGGAATTAGGGATTGCAAACTTGGCAATACTGGGGGTCCTCCGTTTTATTGCCATGCAGGAAGGAGACTCTTTCTTGGTGCTGGCAGTGACTGCAAACGAGCAGGTGGGCCAAAGCAGCGCTGCTTGGGGTGCCGCAGAGGCTACAGGGAAGGCCGGGTTCTGCCGAGGTTACCGAGAACCCAGGGACTTGGCAGGAGGGGCAGTGGGAGTTTAGTTTTTGGAGGAGGAGCTGGGCGGTTTCTCCAATGACCAGCATTCTGCTGGGATTGTACATCGCCCGCATGTCTGTCTCGACATACCCAGAGCCTTGGTTTTCTAGTAGCTGTAATGCAGCTGTTCGTAGTTGGTCAGGGTCTGTGATGCCTTTTAGGAGTCCTTCGAGCTCGTCCTTGCTTCGTCTTAGGATAAGTCCATGACTTGGGAAGCCTGCTTTGCTTGCAAAGGCCTCCAATTCCTCGATACTGCGAAATTCTTGCCCTGAAAAATTCGTTTCTAGGCTGAGGTGGCGGGCATGAATTTCCAGGTTGTTTTTTCGGTCCACTAGGAGGAGCCATTCCTCGTTGGCCGGTAGAAAGAAGGCCGCGGGATGTGGGCCAAAAGAGCCTTCACTGGCGAGAACCAGATCGCAACCGGTAAGTTCCATGGCCAATTCACATTTTTTGCGGGCGGTGGTCAGAGGATCGGCTAGACGGGTGACCTCACCAGAAAAGGTTCCTAGCAGGTCAGTATTCAGCTCTT
>JBEDEY010000062.1:0-10856 GCA_041175425.1 Bacteroidota bacterium
GGAGTAGATGCACTGAGCACGATTGGGTCTTTGTAAACGGGGCTACTGGTACTATCTGGGAGGCTTCCATCGAGCGTATAGCGGATTTCCGTAGATCGAATGGGGTGGGATAGGCTTACCTCGGTTTTTCCTTCAAATAAAGTGCTTTCAAACTTGATTTTCGGAGGATTTAGCGGGTAAATAACTCCGGCACCCTCATACCCAAAGTCCAGCTGAGTTGTTGGAAGCAGCTTACCCAACTCCTCTTTTTGCTGTTCATTAAGTCCAGTTTGCCACAGGTAGAGACGCTTGAGTTGCGGCATTTCTGCCAATGCTTTGATCCCTTCCTTATCCAGTGTATTTCCTGAGATGGCCAATACTTCCAGTTTTGATAGGTTTATCAGGGACTTGAGCTGAGCTCCTGATACGGAAGTAAAGTTGAGAGAAAGCGATTCAAGGTTTTGAAAGTCAGCAAGTAAACCTAAGTCTACATCTTGAAGCGGCATCCGATTCAAATTCAATTTGACTACCTGATCTTGGATGATTTTCAGTTCTGCCAGGGACTTGGATTCAAATGCCGAGGAACCATAGTACGCCACTTCAAGGGCTGGAGAGCCCGGGACCACAGGTCTTACTTTTCTGAAAAAGGTAGTGAGGGCAGTAATGTCATCTGGATCTGCGGCTGAAAAGGAATAGCTTTTTTGAGCGGAGAATCGAGCCGCCACCAATTGAAAAAGCGGATCTTCCTGGGGTAGATCCATTACCTTTTGGTCAAATCCTCCTCCTGAACTCACCCAAAGGCTCAAAATCTCCAACTCCTCTTCGGTCAGTTGAAGCTTATTTTTTGGAGGCATGTGCTCTTCTTCTTCAAGGGGTAGGTGGATCCGCCGGATCAGCAAGGAAAGTTCAGGCTTGCCCGCCACGAATAGGGCTCCAGATTTCCCTCCCTTTTGGATTCCTGTGAGCAGATCTAGTCGGAGCTCTCCTTTAATTTTTCCTTCTTGGTGACAGGCAATGCATTTGGATTCAAAAATTGGCTGTACCAAATCTCTAAAAACCTCAGCTTCAGCTAGTGAAAGCGTTTGCTCGTCCGTTCCCTTCAAGGGTGCAAGCAAGAAATCTTCCCCATGCGTGAGGGCTGCGCCAAAATGTCCTGCAAGCACAAGGAGTACTGCAAGGCTTGCCGCTAAGGAGCGCAGCATGGCAATCGGACGATCTCGTAAGAAATAAAGCGCTACCGCAACTCCTAGGCTGCTGATGGCGGTCCATTTGTGCCATGACATGGCATCCCCCGTGTAATCTTCTGTAGCAAGGAAAATCCCAGCCACCACCGTCACTCCCGCTAAATTGGCACCAATCAAAAGTAGCCAAGTGAAGTAGCGCATGCGGTGCTCATCTCGGATCCAAAGTAGACACGTGCTTAATAGTAGCAGGACAATGGGAAAGTGGAGGAGCAGCGGATGCAACCTCCCCACTACTTGGAGCCAAGTGGGAAGTTGTAGATTTTCCCCTCCCACCAGGAGAATAGCAGTGAATCCACACCAAAAAATGAGGAGGTTTTCAAGTAAGATTTTAGGTTTCAAAGTAGTCAACTGTAGGAGCGTTTAAGCAATTAAATCATTGACTACTTTTCCATGCACATCGGTCAGTCGGTACCTTCTTCCCAAGTGTTTGTAAATCAGTTTCTCATGATCGATGCCCATCAGATGCATGACAGTGGCTTGGAAATCGTGGACGTGAACAGGGTTTTCTTGAATGTTGTATCCGAAATCATCGGTTTCTCCATACACCATCCCAGATTTCACACCTCCACCGGCCATGAATATGGAAAATGCACGTGGGTGGTGGTCTCTTCCATAGTTTTCGGGAGCAATTTTTCCTTGGCAGTAGTTAGTTCTTCCAAATTCCCCACCCCAAATCACCAAGGTTTCATCCAAAAGCCCTCGTTGTTTTAGATCCGTGATCAGCGCAGCAGAGGCCTGATCTACATCTTTGGCTTGGCCAATCATCTGGTTGGGGAGGTTGTCATGTGTATCCCATCCTTGGTGGTAAAGCTGTACAAAGCGAACTCCATTTTCCGATAGTTTCCGCGCCAATAGGCAATTGGCAGCATAGGTGCCAGGAACCAAACAATCGGGGCCATACAGTTTTACCACTGCATCGGGCTCTTTGCTAACATCGGTGATCTCCGGTACGGCTGTTTGCATGCGGAAGGCCATCTCGTATTGCTGAACTTTGGTCGTGATTTGCGGGTCATTAAACTCCTGGTAGCTGAGTTCATTCATGGCTGCCAGCTGATCCAGCATCCTTCGCCTTTGGTTTTTGTCCACCCCTTCGGCATCGGACAGATAGAGCACGGGATCTTCTGAATTTGAAAATTGTACGCCTTGGTGCCTTGCATCCAAGAACCCGCTAGACCATAATTTTGAATACACCCCTTGTCCATTTCCTTTGCCACGGCTCAGGAGCACGCAGAAAGCTGGTAGGTTTTCATTTTCACTTCCAAGTCCATAGCTTAGCCAGGAGCCCATGCTTGGGCGGTTACCTACTTGAGCACCTGTTTGGAAAAAGGTAAGTGCTGGATCATGGTTGATCGCTTCGGTATGCATGGATTTGACGATGCACAAGTCATCGACTACCGCAGATAGGTGGGGGAAAAGGGAGGATATCCAAGCTCGACTCTGCCCGTATTGGTTGAATTCGAAGTAAGACCCCACGAGTGGAAAAGAGTCTTGACCCGCCGTCATTCCCGTGAGACGCTGCCCCTTGCGGATGGATTCTGGGAGTTCTTGTCCAAAACTTTTGATGAGCTGGGGTTTGTAATCGAAGGTCTCCAATTGGGAGGGAGCACCATTTTGAAAGAGGTAGATGATGCGCTTTGCTTTTGGAGCAAAATGAGGCAATGCCCGCATCAGGGATTCTTCTGCTTCCTTTTTTCCTGAGAATAGGTCTGGAATCAATAAAGACCCCAAGGCCACACTTCCAACGCCTAGGCTCAAGCGGGAAAGAAATTTTCTTCGGTTGTGATTGAGTCCCTGTTCTAAAAATTCTTTGTCCATATCAACTTTTGGTAATGGTTTCTTCCAAATTGTAGAGGCTGACAATCACCTGCATGAGTGCTGCATTTTGTGGGGTAATTGCACGAGGATGGATGGGGTATTCCCCTACATCCAAGATTGCTGCTGCGTCTTTTGGATTCGTTTGGAAATGCTTGAGTTCGGTGTCGTAGTAATTTTGAAGCAACTCTTTTTCTTCGGTCTTCAATTCTCTACACACAATTCGTTTGAAGGCCTCGTTGATGGATTGATCGGATTTGGTGTATTTCTCGGAGAGCTTGGTGGCCAATACGCGTGCAGCTTCCAAAACCATGGGATCATTCATCATGGCAAGTGCTTGCAATGGGGTATTGGTTCGATTTCGAGTGATCTCACATCTGTCCCGGTTGCTCGAGTCGAAGATGATCGCTTTTGGTGGAGGCACCGTTAGTTTGATGAAGTTGTAAATCCCTCTTCGGTACAATTTGTTGCCGGTATCCTGTTGGTAGTTGGCAAGTACCCCACGACCAGAAGTAGCAGCTTCCCAGAGTCCCGAAGGCTGGTACGGCTTGACACTAGGACCTCCAATTTCTCCCACCAATAATCCGCTTGAAGCAAGTACGAGGTCTTGGATATTTTCGGCGGGGAGTCGCAGGCGTGGTGCTCGGGCCAAATACAAGTTGTCGGGGTCGATTTCCAAATGGGTGGAGGAAATACTAGCGGATTGCCTGTAAGTAGCTGAAAGTAAGATTTTTTTGAGTAGCACTTTCATGTTCCATCCTTGCTCCATAAAATCTGCTGCCAACCAATTGAGTAGTTCAGGATGGGTAGGAAGGTCCCCTTGCATCCCAAAATCACCTGCTGATTTGACTATGCCTCTTCCGAAGATTTCTTGCCAAATCAAGTTGACAAAAACGCGAGCAGTAAGTGGATTATCGCGATGGGTAGTCCACTTGGCAAGTCCGAGTCTGTTTTTTTCAAAGGAGGGAGAGAAGGATAAGATGGAAGTGGGAGTGGATGCTTCTACAGGAAGGGTAGGAGCATCGTATGCCCCTCGATTGAGGATGTAGGTAGTTCTTTTTTCTTCCAATTCACCCATCACGGATATGCTGAGTTTGCTCGTATCGGGATGGTTGATGAAGCTGAGAATACCATCCAAATCTTCCTGCTCAACCCAAAGAATTGGAGTTTTTGCGGGTTTGGATACGCTCACATCCCCCTCAAAGCCCTTTTCTTGGGAATTGTTAAAAAATGCATAGAGTTCGTAGTATTCTTTTTGGGATACAGGATCATACTTGTGGTCATGGCATTGGGCGCATTCCATGGTGATTCCGAGGATCCCTTTGCTAAAGGTGTTGGTTTTGTCCAACACATATTCCACTCGGTACTCTTCTTCGATGATGCCGCCTTCTTCCGTGTATTTGTGATTTCGATTAAAGGCAGTAGCTAGGATTTGCTCTTTGGTTGGATTGGGCAGAAGGTCGCCTGCAAGCTGCCAGGTCAAAAATTGATCGTAAGGTAAGTTTTTATTGAAGGCATGAATTACCCAATCTCGGTAGGGCCATTGGCTTCGAATGTTGTCATCTTGGTAGCCATAGCTGTCGGAGTAGCGGGAGATATCCAACCAGAGAATGGCCATTTTTTCTCCGTATGCGGGGCTACTGAGCAATTGATCTAGTAATTTATCATAGGTGTTTCCTCCTTTGAAGCCTGCATATTTCTCCAGGAGTTCTAGGGAGGGGGGGAGACCAGTAAGGTCCAAGCTTGCACGTTTGATTAGTTCGAAGGAGCTGGCTTCCGAATTGGGTTCTAAGCCTTTGGACTTGATTTTTGCTGCGACAAATCGATCAATTTCATTCGTTCCCCATTCGATGGTTGGCACTTTAGGCTTTTCAACCCTTGTAAACGCCCAATGGGGTTCATATTTTGCCCCTTGTTCAATCCAGCGGGTAATCAGTTGAACTTCGGTCTCGGTAAGGCTAAGGTTTGATTCGGGTGGAGGCATGATCAAGCTCGGGTCCGCGCTTGTGATGCGGTGGTACACTTCTGAGTTAAGCGGTTTGCCAGCTACTAGCGCAAATTTGCCAGGACTATCCTTCAGCGCAGCAAAGGCACCTGCTTCTGTGTCGAGTCGCAAGTTTGCTTCCCGCTTATTTGCATCGGGTCCATGGCATGCGAAGCATTTGTCTGAAAGTATAGGGCGTATATGGAAGTTGTAACTAAGCTGTTCTCCTTCCAATAATTCAGGAGGGGTAGCGGATTTTTCTGAGCAACTCCACAAGGTAGCGAGACTTGCTATCCAAATAAGCCCTCGAATAAGGCTTGAGTAGGTCATGGGTTTAAGTGTTAATTCGAAAAAGTTATAAAAAAAATGGGGATTTAAGACAATAATTCTTGCCTAGAATTTTGGCTTAGCTAGGAACTTATGGGATTGCTGCTGCTTGTTTTGGATTTAATACCTACAAATTGTAGCCGTTTTTACTAAAAAACAGCAATTCCTTCCGTTATTTGTGAGGTGAATTCATGGATGGGCAGTTCGATTTTATGCTGCTTGATTTTTTTAGTTGACTCGAGTAAAGCAAACAATGAAAAAAATTAAAACGATCTGTTGCATCGGAGCAGGCTATGTAGGAGGTCCTACGATGGCAGTATTGGCTCTAAAATGTCCAGACATCCGAGTGGTAGTGGTGGATGCCAATGCTGCTCGAATCGAGGCTTGGAATCATGAGGATTTAAGTTTTTTACCTGTTTATGAACCTGGTTTGGCAGAAGTGGTGTCCAAAGCTCGAGGGAGAAACTTGTTTTTCTCCAAGGAGGTAGAACAAGGAATTCAGGAGGCAGACATGATTTTTATTTCTGTCAATACTCCTACCAAAACCTACGGAGAGGGGAAGGGAATGGCCGCTGATTTGAAGTGGGTAGAGCTATGTGCTCGACAGATTGCAGAAGTGGCTACTTCTTCAAAAATTGTGGTAGAAAAATCCACCTTGCCTGTTCGTACGGCTCAGGCGGTAAAAGATATTTTGCTTAATTCTCCCTCTGGTGTTTCGTTTCAGGTACTCTCTAATCCTGAATTTTTGGCAGAGGGAACAGCTGTTCAAGACCTACTGGCTCCAGACCGCGTATTGATAGGGGGAGACCAAAGTGAAGAAGGAAAGGAAGCCATTCAGGCTTTGGCTAGCATTTATGCGGCTTGGGTTCCAGAAGAGAAAATCTTGACCACCAACCTTTGGTCCTCTGAATTGAGTAAGCTCACCGCCAATGCTTTTCTTGCCCAGCGCGTATCTTCGATCAACTCCATCTCAGAACTCTGTGAAGCGACAGGGGCTGATGTGGATGATGTTGCCAAAGCAATCGGAATGGATTCTCGAATAGGGCCGAAGTTCTTGAAAGCCTCCGTAGGCTTTGGTGGGTCTTGTTTCAAGAAAGACATTCTCAATTTAGTGTACATCAGTAGGAGTTATCAGTTGCATGAAGTCGCGGATTATTGGGAGCAGGTAATCAAAATCAACGATCATCAAACCGCGAGATTTGCCAAGCAAATCATCAAAAGCCTGTACAATACGGTCAATGGTAAGAAAATTGCATTTTTAGGTTGGGCCTTCAAAAAAGACACGAACGATACCCGCGAGTCGGCTGCCATCTACGTGGCGGATCACCTTCTGGATGAGTGTGCTTCCGTGGTCGTTTACGATCCTAAAGTGTCCAAGGAAAAAATTTATGCGGACTTGGACTTTTTGGGAACGCGTTCCAGTGAAGAAAATAGGAGTCTAGTTCAAGTGGTTGATTCGGCTTATGAAGCATGCAAAGATGCGGCGGCGGTTGCCATTTTAACTGAGTGGGATGAGTTTGTGGTGCTCGATTGGGAACAAATACATGCGCAAATGAAGCAGCCAGCCACGGTATTTGATGGTAGAAATATCTTGGATGCTGCCCGTATGGAAAAGTTAGGATTTAGATTTCAGGGGATAGGAAAACCAACGGTTTAAAGGTGAATTGTGTCGAGATAGGTTTTGTTATAATGGCATAACTATCTGATTAATAAATATTTGTAATTGACTAATTGAAATAGCTTGTGAAGCCAATAAATGAAGTAAAGATTGCTGTGATCGGATTAGGCTATGTAGGCCTACCCTTGGCAGTAGAGTTTTCCAAGAAGTATCCTGTGGTTGGATTTGATATCAACCAAAAGCGGGTTGGGGAACTCCTTGCTGGGCATGACGCTACGTTAGAGGTTGCGGATGCATCACTTTCCTCTGTTTTGGTTTCGAGCAGCCCCCAGGTTGGTCAAAAGGGCTTATTTCCAAGCTTTGATTCGGAAGTATTGGGAGATTGCACCGTTTTTATAGTGACCGTGCCTACGCCCACTGACAAGCACAATCGACCTATCTTGATTCCAATGTTGAAGGCTTCTGAAAACATTGGGCATTATTTGAAAAAAGGGGATGTGGTCATCTATGAATCCACGGTGTATCCGGGAGTAACGGAAGAAGATTGCGTGCCAGTATTGGAGAAGGTTTCTGGATTAAAGTTCAATACTGATTTTTATGCGGGTTATTCTCCCGAGCGAATCAATCCCGGAGACAAGGTGCATACTGTGGCACAGATTGTAAAAGTGACCTCTGGTAGTACTCCGGAAATTGCAGATTTTGTAGATGATCTTTACCGAAGCATCATTACTGCGGGAACATATAAGGCTTCTTCGATCAAGGTTGCAGAAGCCTCCAAGGTGATTGAAAATTCTCAGCGTGACATCAACATTGCCTTTGTAAATGAGTTAGCTAAGATTTTCAATTTGTTGGGAATTGATACCCAAGAGGTTTTGGAAGCTGCAGGTACGAAGTGGAATTTTCTCAAGTTCAAACCAGGATTGGTTGGTGGACATTGCATTGGGGTAGATCCGTTTTACCTCGCCCAAAAAGCACAAGAGGTAGGGTATCACCCTGAAATTATTCTCGCGGGCAGAAGGGTGAATGACAGCATGGGAAAATTTGTTGCAACCGAAATCATCAAATTGATGATGCGGAAAGACATCAAAGTGTTGGATGCGAAGGTGTTGATTCTAGGGTTTACCTTCAAGGAAAATTGCCCGGATGTGAGAAATACCCGAGTGATCGACATTTATCACGAGTTGCGGACTTTTGATATGGGGGTAGATGTGTATGATCCTTGGGCAAATGCGAAAGAAGTGGAGGAGGAGTATGGGATAAAAATTCAAACTGGCAAGGTGCTTCCTGACATCTCAGCATATTCAGCCGTGGTTCTTGCTGTTTCTCACGATGCTTTTGCTTCGATGCCACTTCGAAAAAACCCAAATCAGGTCATCTACGATGTCAAAGGCGTGTTGGATCGATCTTTGGTAGATGCACGTTTGTAAGTTTATTTTTTGGTGTTGCACACAGTAACTAGTTGTTTTCTAGGGGAAAGTAAACTTTTGGGTTGAAGCCATTTTTTTGGCTTGTAGATACCTTGGGTTTTTTCAAGTGATATCCTTTGAAAAAAAAAATGACCACTGGAGTAAGTAGTTAAAATCTTTGCAATGTTTTATTTAATTTGCGTTACCTAAGAATCCGAAATGGATTACCTAATCGAAATCAATAACCAATAATTCATGATGAAACATCCAATGTTTGCTCTTTCCTTAAGGAAAACCATGTTGATGGCAGTACTAGTCCTTTTGGCTATGGGTGCCTGCAAAAGTAAAAAGAAGGCTGTTGAGCCAGCTCCAGCACCTGTTGTAAAAGAAGAAGTAGTAACGCCCGCTCCAGCTCCAGCGGCAGTGGTTCGCTCTGCTGAAGAAATTGCAGTTGAAAAGCTTGAAAATCAATTTGCTTCTATTTCGTCTGCAAGCAACGTAACTGCTGCAAACCAGTCCATCCAGGAAGTGTTGGCAATGTTTTCCAACCAGGAAACACCAATTTTGATTGTAATTCATGAGGAAGGTGGAGTTAAAGATTACGACGAGCCGACCACCATCAAGAAGTACTTGGAATACTTGAAAGATACCAAGAAAAACTTGAACTACATCTCTGATATCCGTTTGGCAGGGGGTAAAGTGACTGAATTGGAACTTAAAAGAAAATAATCCATCCCCGAAACAAAATTCCTTATGAAAAATACAGGTATTCTTATCCTAGGGCTATTTCTTGCTACTGTGACGGCAGCATTTGCTCAGGACAACATTAGCCCAAGAAGAAAGCAAGCGATTGACTCTCTTGCATTAGAAAAAGTAAAAGACCTTTCCAAGTACATTGCGATCATTGGCAACAAAGAAACTCAGTTCTCCGAAGCAAACCGTGTAATGGACAGAGCTGAAGAGCTTTTTGCAGCGGGTGCAGAAATGGGGGTTTCTTCCATCAACACCAAGGAGATTGCGTACTACAAAGTAAGAAGATACTTCGAGCGATTGATGGCCTTGAATTACGACAAGGTAAACATCACCTGGTATGACATCCAGTATGTATCTGATTTGGAGAGACAACCTGATGGTAGGTATGTCGGTGTGATCACAGTTTACCAGCGTTTTGAAGGTACTTCAATTGAAACTGGCATGAATTACAAGGACACTACTAAGAAGGATATCACCATTTATGTAGAGAAGAAGCAAACTCAAATTGCTGGCCGTACCATTGAATTCTGGGACGTTATGCTAGGCGATGTTCGAGTGACTGAAACTTCCGCATGAGAAAAAGCGTACTAATTTTTGCTTTTTTTATTTCCTACATCTCTATTGTCTCGGGGCAAGGCTTAGGCAGCCCCGGGACAATAAAAGATGATGGTAGATTTGCCGCCTCTACCAAACAAATGAATCAATTTTTTAGAAGATTCAACGGGGAAGAATCCATTGATGGCACGAAGCGTTTTTATCCAGGAGATTCCCTATATCAAAATGAGAAGTTAAGGAAGGGATTTGTTTCCATACTTTTCGACAATCAATCTTCTAGTGTCAGTCCGGAGTTAAAATCCGAGTTCATTTCCAATATACTTTCACCAAACTATCCGCAATATTTGGTTTTTCACAAGCCAGGATGGATAGCTGAAGTAGATGCAGTATTTTGGTACAAGGGCAAAAAAGAGAATTTGACCTTTATCATGAAGATCCAGCCTGAGGGCTTGGGTTACGAATGGGTGATAGATCAAGTGATCTTTGAGCCTTTCAAGAATTTATTTAACAAGCCTGTTGGCTCAGCCAAAGATTTTCTTCATCCCCTTAGTCATGAGCTTGGGTTTATGAACATGAGAAGGGCTTTTCAAGATTCTGAGAACCCAGAGTCATTCACCCCAACTTCTTACACTCCAGATTATTTGGCCATTTTTCTTTTTGAGATGAAGCAGGATAATCTGCGATTTGAAACAGTAAATGGGGTTAAATTCCATTTTTTCCAAATTGGAGGCTGGTATTTTGAGGTGGATCAATTCAATAGACCTGGATTTAACACAGGATGGTTGGTTTCCAATTTGATGCGATTAGGTCCAGGAGATAAAGAGACGTTATTGAGGTATATCTATGATCAGGACTAGTCGGTATGCGCTGCTGTGGTTTTTGTTGTGTTTGTCAATTGTTGCTCAAGGACAGACCATTAAAGGCTATTCTACAGATCAGCTTACCGAACTTTCGACCAAAGTAGAGGATCAGGTTCGTTTTTTAGAATTCCTGCTCAACACCGTTGGCAATTCTCAAACTTCAGCTCGTGACAAGGATGTAATCATTCGGGAGAGCTACCTAAAAATTTTCAGAGATGGCAAAGTTCAAGTAGAAGATGACTTGGTCTTGGACCGGAAAGTAGTCACGAATAAAGATGTGGCGGCGTACTTTAAGGACATCGAATTTTTTTATAAGAA
>JBEDEY010000063.1:0-3147 GCA_041175425.1 Bacteroidota bacterium
GCCTTGTGGAGAACTTAAATTAAACCTATCTGTCTTACGCCAGATTAGCAAATAAAAATATATTTATTTTATTAGGCTATAAATAGCTATTAATCAGAAATATTAATTATATTTTTTATTAAAATATAACAATTTTTGATTGAAAATTGAATTTTTATCGAAATAGTACCAAATAGCCGCCTACAATTCAACTATTAAAGGAACAAACAAAAAAATCCCCTACAATTTGTAGGGGATGGAGTGCAATTTTGGAAGGTTTGAGGCACCTGAGAAGAAAATACCTTCGAGGTTTTAGAAACCTCAAAAGCAAAGACCTTCGAGGTTTTGGAAACCTCAAAGGTGGTTAAAGACCTCCGGGGTTTTGGAAACCTCAAAGGTCTAGTAATCAGATCAGCTCCACACTGCGCTTCACGAAGGCAGTCAGGTCTTTCCCAGTAAGCAAACCTTGGGAAAGAAGTGCCAAATCAAAGGCTTGCTTGGCAAGCTTCACTTGACTCTCCTCATTTTCTGCTTTCAGGATCTTGTCCACAAGCGGGTGGTTGCCATTGATGGCTACCTTGTAGCTATCCGGTAGGCTTCCGTAGAAACTCATCGGTCCACCTCCCGTTTGGGCCATTTCCTTCATGCGTCGCATCCACTCTTCCATGGTGATGGTCACAGGCATTTCTTCAGGACTTAGCCCTTCGATATCCACGGAATAGGTCTTGTTGGCAATGGCTTTTTCAAAAAGCTCCTTCACCGACTTGCTCTGATCTTCAGTGAGCAAGTTGGCATAGGTGGAATCCTTTTGAATCAACTTTTCTACCACATCGGAATCCACACGCTTGAGTTGAGTTTTTTCCAATTTGGACTCAATGTGCTGAATGAAATGGTTGTCGATCGGAGAATCCAGCACCAACACATCGTACTCCTTCTTGAGTGCAGAATCAATGAAACTATCCTGCTTCTTTAGGTCTGTGGAGTACAAGTACACCAGCTGCTCGCTTTTGTCGGTTTGGGTAGGCAACACCTTTTCACGGTATTCGTCAAGCGTGTAGTATTCTTCCTTGGTGTTTTTGAGCAAGGTAAATTCCTTCCCCTTCTCGTAAAACTTCTCCTCGGAAATCATGCCGTACTTCACAAATAGGCCAATGTCATTCCACTTTTCCTCGTATACTTTGCGGTCTTTCTTGAATAGTTCAGAAAGCTTATCCGCTACTTTCTTCGTGATGTAGTTGTTGATCTTCTTCACATTGCCGTCAGCCTGCAAGAAGCTTCTGGACACGTTGAGTGGAATATCTGGGGAATCAATCACCCCATGAAGTAACATCAAAAATTCCGGCACAATGTCCTTCACCTCATCGGTGATAAATACCTGACGACTGAAAAGCTTGATCTTGTTGCGCTGCATCTCAAAGTCATTTTTGACTTTCGGGAAATACAGCACCCCGGTCAAATTGAACGGATAATCCACATTCAAATGGATCCAGAACAAGGGATCTTCTCCCATCGGATACAAGCTCTTGTAGAAGGCGAGGTAGTCCTCGTCCTGCAAGTCACTTGGAGATTTGGTCCAAATAGGCGCTGTGGTGTTGAGAATGTTGTCCACCTCCACAGACTTCCATTTCTTCTCTCCCTTATCGTCTACACCATCTTCTATGGATTCGGTTTTGGTGCCAAACTTGATGGGGATAGGCAGAAACTTGCAGTATTTATCCAAGATCCCTTGCAACTTCCACTTGTCTAAAAATTCAATGGAATCCTCGTTGACATGGAGGATGATGTCCGTACCGCGGCCCTTCTTCTTTCCTTTTTTGATTTCAAACTCTGTACTTCCGTCACAAGTCCAAATGGCAGGTTCAGACCCTTCTTGGTAGGATAGCGTATGGATTTCTACATTTTTGGCTACCATAAAGGCAGAATAGAAACCCAAGCCAAACTTGCCAATGATCTCGTTGGCGTCTTTGGCATCCTTGAATTTCTCCACAAACTCGGTGGCTCCAGAAAATGCAATTTGGTTGATGTATTTTTTGATTTCCTCAGCAGTCATGCCGAGTCCTTTGTCGGAAATGGTGATGGTCTTCTTTTTTTCATCAAAAGACACCTCAACGGTGAGGTCACCTAAATCTCCAGTATACTGACCTAATGTCGCAAGTCGCTTGATTTTTTGAGTCGCATCTACTGCATTGGAGACCAATTCCCGAAGGAATATCTCATGATCAGAATAGAGGAATTTCTTAATAATCGGGAAAATGTTCTCGGTATGTATCGAGATCGTGCCTTTTTCCTGCATGGGCTTACATCGGTTTAGTTAGAAGTAAAATGGTTCTACCCAAGGTTAGCAAGGCCTATTCCAAGTCTAAAAAAATGACAAGATGTCAGCAAAAAAATAAAAAAGCATCGCCCAAAATCCCAATCAGGATCGGGCAGTGTAGGTAAAGTCCAACGGATTTGGAAAATCAAAATTGAAGCCCGTCGCCCTAATTTTTTCAGAACCAATCCATCTTCCTTCTTTTTCATCGGAAGCATCCTGATAGCTCGCTGGGGGAAGAATCCCTAACGTGCTTGAATTTTTTGCATAAACCTCTCTTCGAAAAGGATGCTCAGGCGCTACTCCATTGAAGGTTTGATTCCAGAGCCCCTGATTGATCACCCAAGCGACCATCCGGGCGGCATCTGCTTGATGGATAAAGTTGACCCGGGTATGTCCAACCACTTGCTCCTTTCCAGAAAAATAGGTTCCAGGAATCCGATCTGCACCCATCAGTCCTCCCATGCGCAACACAGTCAATTGATAGGTTGACGGAGTCCCCATCAAGGCTTCCGCTCGGTACAAGATCGCATTACCCGCAGTACTTTCGGAAACCTCCTCCTCGGTATAAGGCACTGCCTTATTTTCATTGGAATAGATTCCTGTGCTGGAAATAAAGATGACTTGTTTTACTTCAGTGTCTGCAATTAACTCCCGTAAGGAAGCGAGCTGCTGTAGGTAAAGCTCTCCTTCCCCCTGCCTACTTCGAGGAGGAAGAGTTATTACCAAAATCTCAGAATCAAAAAGTCGTTGATACCCCATTCCCTCTGGAGCTGGAGTTAAGGAAAATTGGACTGCATCCAGCCCTCTTTTTCGAAGAATTTCCACTTTTTCCGGACGCGTAGAAGACCCTAGTA
>JBEDEY010000064.1:0-2714 GCA_041175425.1 Bacteroidota bacterium
TTTCGTATCCAGGAGGGGTGTATACCGTCAATCTTCTGTCCATGCCAAGTCCTGGGGAGTCATACCATCTTCGGCTCACGGTCCCATGTGGAATGTCGTTGGTTTTGTAAAGTTCTCCTTGACCGCCACCGATTAGGAAGAAGTTGGTGGCTGTGCCCACATCACGAATCAAGAAAGGATTGCTTGGGTCAGTGGCGGTAAAGCCATCTACCACAAAGGAGTAGGCATAGAGTTCAGGGTTAAGTACGGGAGTTTTGAAGGACCAAACTCCATTGGAATCTTTGGAGAGTGTAGCCTTTCCTGGTCCATCCATTTGGCCCATGGGGGTGTCCATTTTGATGGAAGGAAGAAAATCCCCGGTTACCTGCACTGCCTGTGCATTGGGAGCAAAGAGGCGGAAAGTGACGGTATTGTCATCATTAACTTCTGGGGAAACAATGTTTTGAGCTTGGAAAAGGGCTTCTTGGGCAGAAGCGGCAAATCCTAATAGGATGCTACTCATCAATAGGGTTAGAAATTTTTTCATTCGGGTTGTTAGTTTGAGCTTGTGTTCAAGTTAAGCAAGACCAGAGGAACTGCAAGAAGATTTTTTTTGAGTGGAGGATGGTGCAATTTAAACCTTGGGTACTTCTGAATCAAAAGAGTAATCTCGATTGAACTTTTTTTCTTGTTTTTAAGTATATACCTTTGGTGGCACCAAACATGACATCATTTATTATGAAACTACTATCCTTGAAACTAGACGAACCCATCTTTATGGAAACTGAAGAAATTTTGAAAGAAAAGGGCATACCAAGAAATCGGTACATCAACGAGGCATTAGATTTTTATAACCGCTATCACAAACGAAAAAAAATAGCCAAAGCCTTTGCAAAGGCAAGTGCACTAGTCCGAGAATCTTCCATGGAAATCAATGCTGAATTTGATCAACTAATTGATGAAGAGGCAATTTGATATTTGGCTCGTTAATTTAAATCCCGCTCGAGGTACTGTGCCTGGAAAAATCAGGCCTGTTGTGGTCGTCCAAACTAATTTTTTAAATCAATTTAATCATCCCTCAACTTTGATTTGTCCAATTACTTCTCAACTCATAGCTGAAGAAAATGTGTTGCGAGTGAGATTGATGGGTGGAAAAAATACCGGCTTAGACCAAGACTCAGAAATATTGATTGATCAACTTAGAGCTGTTGATGATTTTCGCTTTTTAGAAAAACTTGGCTCTATTGAAAAAGAAAAAGCGCAAGAGCTTAAAGAGAAGCTTGGGCTGGTGCTTGATTTTTGAAATTTAGTTTTTGTTTCCTAGGTTCTTTTTATCCGAATTTTGGAGTACGTTGAAAAAAGAGTGGATAACCAATGAATCACTTTCTACAATATAAAAAATTCGAATGTGAGAATTGAGCTGAAATCCCCTGATACTCTTTTCTGGAACTTCCATAGATCCGATTTCCGGGAAAATTTCAAGAATATCTAAAAAGTCATTTACTCGCTCTTTAAATTTTATGACTGAAGAATTTCCCTAATGATCAAAAAGATAGTTTTGAATCCTTAAAAAATCTCTGTTTGCCCTTTTGGTTACACTAATTTTCATGATTTGCGTGGGAGAAACTCTTCCCTAGACATCAAATTGTCAGGGTTTTTAGCTTCTTCCAGAGATAAAAAAATGGATTCTTGGTTTTCTTTGGGTAATTCATTCCAAAGTTTTCCATGAGAATTCGCTTTCTTGAATTGAAGAAAATCACGAAGAGTTTCTAATAACTGCTCATTCTCAATTTCTTCCACGAGTTGTATAACGGATGATTTTAAACGCGTTGACATGATTTTGATGTTTTACCTCAAGTTAGGGAACATAAGGATTAAAGAAAAGATTTTTTAAGCTATTTGTTGAAGGAGCACGAAATGAATCATTTACTTCCTTTTACTACATTCTTGTAGTTGCCTTTCTCTAGTCACTCTCAAAAACTTCATTTGCCAATCCCCACTGTCCACGGTATCTTTGCAGTTCAAGCAAAATTTGAAGCCGTGGCAACTAAAACCGTCAATGTAGGTTTGGTCCAACTTTCCTGTACTGGGAACCCGACCGAAAACATGCAAAAAACTACTGCAGGCATACGCGCTGCTGCCCAGAAAGGGGCGCAAGTCGTGATCTTGCAAGAGCTCTTTCGCTCCCTCTACTTCTGTGATGTGGAGGACTATGCCAACTTTAACCTGGCCGAAGCCATTCCAGGACCATCTACGGAAACCCTAGGCGCACTAGCCAAGGAACTGGGGGTAGTCATTGTCGCTTCACTTTTTGAAAAACGTGCCGAAGGCTTGTACCACAACACCACCGCCGTCCTGGATGCTGATGGAACCTACCTCGGTAAGTACCGCAAAATGCACATCCCTGACGATCCCGGCTATTACGAGAAATTTTACTTCACCCCAGGCGACCTGGGCTATAAAGTTTTCGCAACCCAATTTGGAAAAATTGGCGTGCTCATCTGCTGGGACCAGTGGTACCCAGAGGCAGCCCGAATTACTACCTTGATGGGTGCTGACTTTTTGGTGTATCCTACCGCCATCGGTTGGGCCAAAACGCAAGATGCAGCCACCAACGAGGAGCAATACGGCGCATGGCAGACCATTCAGCGCTCCCATGCGGTAGCCAACGGCATTCCCGTCGTATCGGTCAACCGTACCGGTGTAGAAGGAGAGATGCAGTTTTGGGGAGGTTC
>JBEDEY010000065.1:0-4595 GCA_041175425.1 Bacteroidota bacterium
TCGTTTTGCAGATGTTCACGCGCATCGGCCTCGGAGTGATGCTCCCAAAAGTCGGTTCTGCCAGCGGTATAAAATTGGAATCGAAGTTGCTCCAAGGTGGTGACCGTAGGTCCACTAAACAGGACCATAAATTGTACCAATGGATTGTCCGTAGCGGCAAGAGGAATGATCCAACCAGCCTGACTAAATCCAAGAAGACCAATGGGAAGGTTTGGATGCTTTTGCTTGAGCAAGTTCACCGCAGCGCGGGCATCTTGCGCCAAGAGCTGGAGATTGGTCGAATCGATGTTATTGGTTCCCACCTCGGGACCTGCATAGATACCTTCCGAGGCTCCAACACCACGTTTGTCATAGGTGAGTACTGAACATCCCGATGCTGCCAATAGTGCAGCAAATTCACGCATTCGGAGCTCCTGGCCTGAACCGTGAACGAGGACTACTGCTGCATGTGAAATTTTGGGTGTGTACATTGTCCCAGAAAGGCGAGCACCCTGGCTGATAAAGGTGACCTCTTCTGTATGCATGGGAAGTATTTCCTGTGCAAACGACTTGCTTCCGAACAAAAAAACGACTCCCGTAAAAACAACAGCTAGGAACGAACTCAAGTACCTCCTTCTCATTTGGATCTTTGTGGATTTTCGGAAAGGTAGAAATAAATTGACTGCGCTTCCTTTTCAGGTAAGGATAAAACCAGCTTGGGGGCAAAAGCATGGTTTGATTTTATGGAACATGGTTTCCCGATTTTTACAAGATTAGAGGGGAGGGTTTGGGTTGATTGTTCCAATTTTATTAGTTTAGTTCGTCCATAAACCCACTCAAAATCTTTTATCTATGAAAAAGACCTTCCTTTTCTTAGTCGCTTTTTTGGTTGCAGCCAGCGTAGTATTTTCTTCCTCTTTGGTATCGTCAGAGACAGATCGAATGACAGCTAGTGCCGAGCGTGTCAGTTTCAAGATCAAAGGAACCGGCTCAAAAAATATCCCAGTGACGATTGGCATAGGTTCCCAGCCGGGCAGTGGTGCCTGCTGTTCAGGGGTTAGTCCCTTTACGACCGCTAGTTTTGTTGGGAATGTAGGCGAAGTGGTGTATGATGGCAAAACAAGAAGAGTCATCACCAAAATTTCCAGAGACATGAATGGTACTACGTTAGATTTGTCGCAGTATTATTGAGGTATACTTTCTTGAACTTACTTTACATTCTGGGCTAGAGATTTAGTTGAGGTTAGAATCTGCTATCCAACAATACTTACAATTTCATCAGATAAAACCAGAGAGCTGTTAGTTTTGGGAGAAAGTAAGGCTTCCTATTTCTTGCCTTTAGCTGCTGAGATAAACCAAAGCTTGGAAGTCTTACTTTGCCTACCTAATGTATCTAACCCATTTCAATGCATCGATTTAGTTTACTCATGCTAGCCTTGTGCTTCAGCACCTTTTGCCTTGCTCAATCTACCTTTAAGGCTCAAATTTTAGAAGAGGCGAGCGGTAACCCATTGGTGGGCGCTACCCTCTATTTCCCTCAGCTGGAATTAGGGGGTACTTCAGACGAAAAGGGTTGGGTGTCGGTACCCGCAATCCCCAATGGTACCTATACACTTCTCGTGCAGTACCTAGGCTATGAAACTCTTCGACTTCGCCTCAGCTTCCCACTAGAAATTGCCGAACCGCCTGTTTACAGATTGGAACAGGAAGAGGAGGAACTCGAAATTTTCTTGGTTCAATCCAACCGAAGTAGCCGTGTCATCGAAGATGTACCTACCCGAGTAGAAATTATTGCGGGGGAGGAACTTTCTGAAAAAGGCAACATGAAACCGGGAGACATTCGCATGCTCCTTAACGAGAGTACGGGTATCCAAACCCAGCAAACGTCTGCCACTAGCTACAATTCCAGCATTCGTGTTCAGGGTTTAGACGGAAAGTATACCCAACTGCTTCGAGATGGATTGCCACTTTATGCCGGTTTTTCTTCTGGATTGAGTTTGATGCAAATTGCCCCGCTTGACCTGGCGCAGGTGGAGGTGGTGAAAGGAGCTTCCTCGACACTTTATGGAGGAGGAGCCATCGCAGGCTTGGTCAACTTGATTTCCAAGCGACCTGAGGAAGAACCGGAGCTTTCATTTTTAATCAATGGTACTTCCGCAAGTGGTCTCGATGCCAGTGCCTTCTATGCTGCCAAAGGGGAGAAATTTGGCACTACGGTATTCACTTCTTTCAACAAAGGGACTGCCTATGATCCTGCTGGCATTGGCTTGACTGCCATCCCAGAATTTGAGCGATTTACGGTCAATCCCAAACTCTTTTGGGACCTAAATCCCAATACGAATCTGGTGGCGGGAATCAATTACAGCCAAGAGGACCGATTGGGAGGGTCCTTGGACTACATTAAAGGAAAAACGGCCATTGACCCTTACTTTGAAGCCAACACCACGGATCGAATTTCCACCGAGCTGACTTTCAAGACCGAATGGGCCGAAACCCAATCTTTGACCTTCAAAAACAGCCTCAACCTGTTTAGTAGGGCAATAGAAATCCCTGATTACCAATTTGATGGCAGGCAGGTTTCTTCCTTTAGTGAACTGAACTGGTCCTCGACTAAGTCCAATTCTTCCTGGATTTCGGGCCTCAATCTTTGGACTGATCGCTTTGCGCAAAGCCAGGGCAACCTCTCCAATCCCTTGGATTATTCGCTCACCACGCTAGGGGCATTTGTGCAAAATATCTGGAATGCCGACGAGAATTGGACTCTGGAATCCGGCTTCCGCTTGGATCATTTGGATACGGAAGGATTTTTCCCTTTGCCCAAACTATCTGTCCTATACTCCCCCAATGCGGCACTAACTCTTCGAATTGGTGGAGGATTGGGCTATAAATCACCGACGGTATTCACCGAAGAAACCGAACGCATACAATTTCGCAGGGTAGCCCCAATTGATTATGAGAAGCTCCAGTCAGAGCGTTCTGCTGGTGCCAATTTGGACATCAACTACCGCTTGGCGTTGGGAGAGGAGCTTTCTTTGGTGGCCAACACGCTCCTTTTTGTAACGGAAATCCAAAATCCCCTGCTGTTGGAAAAAAGTGCCACGGGATTTGAGTTTGTCCAGCCAAATGGGAACTTTCAAACCCAAGGGGTGGAGGTGAATCTGAAGTGGAACTACCGGGATTTTAAACTTTTCACCGGATACACACTAGCAGATGTGACGCAGGAGATCAATGGGCGAACAAACCCCTATCCGTTAGTGGCTAAACACAGGCTGAATAATGTGTTGATGTTTGAGAAACATGAGAACTTCAGAATCGGACTAGAGGCCTATTACTTTTCTCCTCAATTGCTCAATGATGGAAAGGAAGGGCAGTCGTATTGGATTTTCGGGTTGATGGCTGAAAAAGCATTGGGAGAGCATTTCTCCCTTTTTATCAACTTTGAAAATTTTCTCGATGCGCGACAAACTCGTTTTGATACGATCTATACCGGTGACCTGAGTAATCCGGAGTTTCGGGACATCTATGCTCCCGTTGATGGATTTGTCATCAATGGAGGAGTCAAGTTGAACTTCTAATTAAACTAGGAATAAAGGTCTTGTATTGGTTTCTCTAGATCCTAAATAGTTGAATTTGTTATCATCCTAATTCAAGTTACTAACTTCTGTTTATGAAAAGCTATAATTTGTGGTGCTCCATCCTCTTTTTCCTAGCCCCGATTTTGACGAATGCGCAAATCAAGGCGCCTGAGGAGAAGCAGTCCCAATACATCACTGTGTTGGGCATTGCCCAGGATGGGGGCTATCCGCAGGCGGGCTGCAATGCCGAGCATTGCCTGCGCCACTGGCGGGGTGAGGAAAAGAAGCGACAGGTGGTAAGCCTCGGACTTACCGATCAAGCAAGTGGACAAAACTGGCTGTTTGAAGCTACTCCTGATTTCACTGCCCAACTGCAGCAGCTCCAACAGGCATCAGGTTCGTCAAACTTGGCTGGGATTTTTCTCACCCATGCGCATATTGGGCACTATGCGGGTTTACTCCAGCTTGGTCGTGAAGCCATGGGTGCACAAGGAATGCCTGTATATGTGATGCCCAAGATGAAGCAATTCCTCGAAACCAATGCTCCTTGGAGCCAATTGGTGGCCCTCGGCAATATCAAGCTCATTCTGATGGAAGCGGATAAATCCATTCAATTGGCAAATGATCTTCGTGTGACTCCGGTGAAAGTGCCCCATCGGGATGAGTTTTCTGAGACCGTAGGATTTCGAATTGAAACCGCTGAAAAGAGTCTTTTATTTATCCCTGACATCGACAAGTGGCCACTGTGGGATCGGGATATTCGAGCCGAAGTAGCCCGTGTGGATGTGGCTTTGCTCGATGCTACTTTTTACGAGGATGGGGAGCTGCCCAACCGAAATATGAGTGAGATCCCGCATCCCTTTGTTGCCGAAACGATCAGTTTATTCTCCCCGCTCTCGGAGAGCGAGAAGCGGAAAATCAAGTTCATCCATTTCAACCACACGAATCCCCTAATTTTTGAGGGGCCTGAAAGAAAGCAAGTAAAAAATCTCGGTTTTGGTGTGGCGACTGAAGGGGAGCGAATTGAGTTGAAAAACTAGT
>JBEDEY010000066.1:0-9850 GCA_041175425.1 Bacteroidota bacterium
GCCGGCACTACAATTTCTGATTTGGAAGCGGAGCTGCAGGCAATGTGACCTGGAAAAGCCTCCACATCGGGTACCAATTGGGTTTTCTGTTCTTTCCAGGCAGTTCCACAGACCCCTCTTCCATAAGCAATTCGCGTGCAGGCAATGGGTCCCTGAAAGGGGCCAAGCACCAGTTCCTGACCTTGAACTACATAAAATCCCACCCAAAAAAAGCCAAAGGCTTCACGAAGGGCAGCGGCGATATTCGCTAGGTTGGCCACCAAATCCTGCTCACCGGAGATCAGGGCCTCCACTTGTGGGAGTAGCGCTTGGTAAATTTCTTCTTTGGTTCCGGATTGTGGAAGGAATAGGGTCTCAGCCATGGTAATAAAGGTCTAGTTGATCTTCTCCCACGGAGTATGATTCGGCGGGAACTTGAGTGAATGTAGGCGCGGCAATTCCGCGGCCAAAAGTAGTTGGGGAAGTAAATACGCGGGCTTCATCCCATAGCCCTGCTGCCAAAAACTGCTGTAAAACTTGACTCCCCCCTTCAATCAATACGCTTTGAATGTGGCGTCGCTGCAAATCGGACAACAAGGCCTCTAGAGTTAGCTCGGGTAGCTGCACCCATTCCAAGTTGGGAAGTGTTTCGTTTTTCAGGGTATTGTAGCAAAGCGTGGGAATCTGCTGGTCAAATAGGTGCAGGTCTGCTGGGAGTTCCAACTTGGAATCCAGTACCACTCGAATCGGATCGTTTCCGGTCCAGTCACGCACATTGAGGCGAGGATTGTCGTGGAGGGCAGTATTTTTCCCCACAAGGATAGCCTGCTCTTCGGCCCGCCATTGGTGGACGAGTTGCCTACTTTGGGTACCACTGATCCACTTGGAATCAAAGTTTTCTCGTGCTACAAATCCATCGGTAGTTTGCGCCCACTTGAGGATAAGGTAGGGGCGGTGTTTTTCCTGCTGACAAAAAAACCGGCGATTTTGCCATCTCGCTTCTTGCTCTAGCAAGCCGACAATAACTGAGACCCCTGCATCTCGTAAGAGCTGTACGCCCTTTCCAGCCACGAGGGGGTTGGGGTCCAAGCTGGCCACGACCACGGATTTGATTCCTTTTTCTACCAATAAATTCGCGCAAGGAGGAGTTTTTCCCCAGTGGGAACAGGGTTCCAAGCTTACGTAGGCAGTAGCCTTCGCGAGCAGCTGTGGGTCGCTTACTGAGGCGATTGCATGTACTTCTGCATGCGGGCCTCCATACTGCTGATGGTATCCTTCCCCGATGATTTTTCCCTCGTGCACGATCACGCAGCCGACCAAAGGATTGGGACGTACCTGTCCTTTTCCTCTTTCGGCGAGTTCCAATGCACGTTGCATAAAAAGCGCGGGATTCATGGTTCCAAATTTAGGTCAAATCTTTTCATTCCCCGCAATTACTAGCTCACCGCAGAAGCAGATTCAAAATATTCTCTCTATCCGCTTTTTAACCAGTACCGATAGAAAATAAGTTTTGTAGTTCAAGTAAATGAGCTGTGGACTGTGGTCTGTCGACGATTATCCGCATGATTCAAAGAAATCTTAAGCATCAGGTAGGATTGCGGATAATCATATAAAATATTTACGCCTTGCCATAGTATTCTTTGCCGCAAGGGCATGAAATTTCTAGCACTAGCTGTACTTTTGTGTATGATGAATTGGGAGAATTTACTCGCCTTTGGGCGTTTTGGAGAACAAGGTAAGGCAACTGGATCCGACTCGGCACGATCCGAGTTTGAAGTGGACTACGACCGGATTATTTTTTCAGCTCCCTTTCGAAATCTTCAGGATAAAACCCAGGTTTTTCCCCTTCCAGAACAAGCTTTCGTACATACCCGACTGACGCACAGCTTAGAAGTCTCCTCAGTGGGTCGGTCCTTGGGCAAGGCAGCAGGAGAAATTTTACTTGAAAAATACCCCAAACTTGCCTCCAAAGGAGTCACTGCAGCCGGGATTGGTTCCATTGTGGCCGCGGCAGCGCTGACCCATGACATTGGAAATCCTCCTTTTGGGCATGCAGGCGAGGAGGCCATCTCAGATTTTTTTAGACTGCAGCCCTCTGGCAAGGCCTGGATGCCGCATGTTCGTGGGGATCAGTGGGCGGACCTGACCAATTTTGAAGGCAACGCCCAAGGATTCCGAATGCTGGTGTCCAAGCAGTACGGGCTAAAGTTGACCTATGCCACCCTAGCTGCATTCACGAAATATCCCCGTCCGAGCCTCATTGCACAGCGGGATATCGCCCGAAAGAGTCAGAAGAAGTACGGCTTTTTTATTAACCAGCTCCAAGATTTTGAGCAGATGGCTCAGGCACTGGGCCTTGAAAAAGTGGGTGCCGATTGCTGGGCTCGACATCCCCTCGCCTTCTTGGTGGAGGCAGCGGATGACATCTGTTACAGCATTATTGATTTGGAGGATGGCTGTACGCTGGGACTAATTTCTTTTGAAGATACATTGGGCCTCTTGAAGCCTATTTTAGGAGAGCTGTTTGATCCGGAGAAACTAAAAAATCGAAGCCAAACGCAGAATTTGGGCGCACTCCGAGCCATGGCGATCGGTAAGCTCATTCGGGAAAGCGTGGAGGCCTTTGCTACCTACGAGGAAGGCATGCGCAAAGGAAATTTTGACAAAGCATTGACAGACATGATCCCTTCTGCCAAGGCCCTTGCAGAAATCTCACAGCGCTCGATTCGTCAGATTTACCGTTCCCAAGTGGTACTAGAAAAGGAAGCCATCGGTTTTCAGGTGTTGGATGGTCTGTTGACGGCATTTAGCCAAGCACTGTATCACCATTGCTATGCCCCGGAACTTTCCTCAGGGCAGGAAAAAAGTTTGCTTCGTCTCCTTCCAGAGGACTTTCCGCTCAAAGGCTTTGGAACCGAATCGAATCCCTATCCCCTACTGCGTGCCTTGGTGGATTTTATCTCAGGCATGACGGATAAGTATGCGCTCAACCTTTACCGAAGGGTAAAAGGGATTTCACTTCCAGGAACCTGATTGGGATTTGGAGAACTAAATTACTGTCCCTCTTCCCAGGAATCTCCCCAGTCCACCACCTGATCTTCCAAGTAGTGGGGATACAGTTTGCGGTGTTGTTTTTTGACCTCTTGAACAAGGGCTTCCCGGAATCCTTCCACATTCTCGGCTAGAGAGGCGGCCATAAATACGGGAGTAATTCCATTTTTCTTTTCGAAGGCTTCTGAAAGTGCCTTGAAATCTAAGTAGCGGGTTTCCTGAAGCTCGTGCTCAGAAATTTGCAGAAGCTCCTCTTCGGAAGGCATCTGCTGTACCAGATCTACCTTGTTGAACACCAGCAAAATGGGCTTATCACCTGCTTTGATTTCTTGCAAGGTCTGGGTAACTACCTCAATATGGTCTTCAAATGCGTGATGGGAAAGGTCGACTACATGTACCAAGAGGTCCGCTTCTCTGATTTCATCGAGGGTGGATTTGAAGGATTCGATGAGGTGGGTAGGTAGTTTTCGGATAAATCCTACGGTATCGGAAAGTAAGAAGGGGATATTTTCCAAGACCACTTTTCGCACTGTCGCATCTACGGTTGCAAAAAGCTTGTTCTCGGCAAGAATATCCGTTTTGGTGATCAAGTTCATCAGAGTGGACTTGCCCACATTCGTGTAGCCGACCAAGGCCACGCGGACAATTCCTTTTCGACCTTTGCGCTGTGTGATGCCCTGTTTTTCTATTTCGATTAGCTTTTCCTTGAGTAGGGAGATTTTGGTACGAATGTCACGCTTATCGGTTTCAATTTCTTTTTCTCCAGATCCACCACGTGTGCCTGTACCGCCACGCTGCCGCTCCAAGTGGGTCCACATACGGGTCAATCGGGGCAAGAGGTATTGGAATCGGGCCAGTTCTACCTGTGTTTTGGCTTGTGCAGACTGGGCTCGCTGCAAGAAAATATCTAGAATAAGTAAAGAGCGGTCGTAGATTTTTACTTTTACCTCGTTTTCCAAATTCCGCATTTGGGAAGGGCTCAAGTCATCGTCAAAGATGACCATGTCCACTCCAAAGTGCTCCACATAGGTTTGGATTTCCTCTAGTTTCCCTTTGCCCACAAAGGTGCGGATGTCGGGCTTGTCCATTTTTTGTTTGAAACGGTACACGGTTTTGGCTCCGAGGGTCTCGGCCAAGAAGGCCAGCTCATCCAAATGCTCCTCTACTTCTTGGTCAGGTTGGTGTTGCCGCACCAAAGAAACCAGCACGGCAGTTTCCTGACGGGGAGCGGTATCGTGTAGTTTTTGGAGTTTGCGTGAAAATTTACTCATGGACTAAAATCAGCTAAAAGATAGAGGGGCTACCCAAGGGAATAGGTTTGTAAAGCCTGCTCGCTTGAATGCCTCCCCAAATTTGAGCATAATTCCTTAGATTAGATTAGGATACTCTCTTGGGGAGTGGTTATTTTGCTGCTGAAAGCAAAAATTAACCGCCCCAATGGCAGAAATAAAGCAAACTTCCCTCCCAGGTGTACTCGAGATTTTTCCACGTGTTTTCCCAGATAGTAGGGGTTATTTTTTTGAATCCTTTCGCCAAGATTGGTTGGACAAAGTGGGCGTTCATGAATCCTGGGTGCAAGACAATCAGTCTTTTTCACAAAAGGGAACTGTCAGAGGGCTACATTTCCAGCGCGGGGCATCTGCGCAGGCCAAGTTGGTGCGTGTCATCGCAGGAAAAGTACTGGACGTAGCCGTGGATTTGAGGAAGGGATCTCCCTCGTTTGGGCAGGTCTATTCTACCATTTTGGATACGGAGAAAAACAATTTATTGTACATTCCAGCGGGTTTTGGGCATGGATTTTCGGTTTTGGAAGACGCAGTATTTGTATACAAGTGCTCCAACTATTACCACAAGGATTCTGAAGGAGGCGTACGTTGGTCTGATCCCAGCTTGGGCATTGACTGGCAGGTGTCCGAACCCATCGTATCCGAAAAAGACCAGATTCTACCTACACTCGCGGAGTTTGTAGAGGCGTTTCAAGGAGGGCTATAAATTCGTAGGACTTAATTAGGTCTAGAGAAACTGATAATGAACATTCTGATCACGGGAGTAACTGGACTAGTTGGTAGTGAACTGGCACGAGAATTCAGCTCGCTGGGAAGGATTCATGGCTTGAGGCGTGCCCACGCTGATCTCGGAGCGGTGGATCTGGATGGACTGGAAATCCACTGGCATGAAGGGGACGTGTTGGATTTCAATTCCATATTAGAAGCCGTGGAGGGTATGGATCTAGTGATCCATGCTGCAGGAAAAGTTTCCTTTTTGCCCCAAGACGAGCGGGCACTTTTCCAAGTAAATCATCAAGGTACAGTCAATGTAGTGAATGCGCTTCTCATGGCTGGTGTGCCCAAGTTGGTATACGTGAGCTCCGTTGCAGCCTTGGGTCAGATTCCAGACCAAGAAGTATACGATGAAAAATCCATTTGGGTGGATGTCCCAAATCCTACTGCTTATGCCTTGTCCAAATACAAGGCCGAGCTGGAAGTGTGGAGAGGAGAGCAAGAGGGCTTGGACGTTTTGGTGGTCAACCCAGCCGTGGTTTTAGGCAAGGTTTCCTACACGCGGAGTAGTGGGGGGCTGTATCAGGCGGTGCAAAAGGGAGCCGCTTTTTTTCCTGCAGGCAATCTCAATTACATTGATGTACGGGATGCGGCAGCGATTACGCGGGCCTTGGTTGAAAAAGGAGCTTGGGGAGAACGATTTATTTTGTCCAAGGAGAGTCTGCCTTACGAACTGTTTTTTCAGCAGGCAGCACAAGTTTTAGGAGGAGTCCCACCGAAAACCAAGCTGCCCAATTGGCTTATTTCTTGGGGATTTCCAATCCTGAAAGGCCTGTCTTGGTTGGTTGGAAAGAAGCTGCCTTTAACGGCCCAGGTGGCAAAAAACGCACAGCGCAAAACGCGATATAGCAATCAGAAGGTAGCGGAATACCTTAGCTTTGAGTATCGCAAAATCCAGGAGACCTTGGAATGGGCAAAAATGGGTCGCTAAAACTTATTTTCTGTCTTCCGCGTTGAGAAGCATGGGGTTGGAGCGTAGTTCATCCTTCGATCCCTTTAAAATCACGAAAAAATCACATTTGGATTTTCGAAAAACCAAAAATTTGGTATCTTAAATGAATCTTAGCACTACCGAATGACCGGAGATCACGACCACGACTGGGAAGAAGACAAAAAGCTCGTCGAGCGATTTGAAGATTCACTGAAGTCCAACATGGACCTGTATTTCGAAGAGGAGGAATTGGAGGACATCATCCGATTTTACTTTGACCAACAAAAATTCTTAAAGGCACTTCGTGCCTCAGAATATGCGTTGGAAAAATTTCCGTTCTCTGTAGAAATCCGTCTTCAGAAAGCCCAGTGCCTTATTTTTAACGATGAGTTGGATGAGGGATTGGAGATCTTGGAGCAGCTCAACAACCTTTCACCGAACAACGAGGACATTGTATTGGCATTGGCCAATGCCCAGATTTTAGCAGGAAATTTTCAAGAAGGCATCGACTTACTTGAAAATTACTTACCCATGGCAGAGGACAAAGCAGAGGTATTTTATTCCTTGGGCAATTTATTTCGCGCCAAAGGAGATAATACTAAAGCAAGTTTTTACTTCAAGGAGGCCGTCAAAAACCGCATCAACCACGAGGATGCCCTTTTTCAGCTGGCCATGATCACTGAAGAAGAGGGTTCATTCGATGAGATTTTGGACTTTTATCAGGAATTTATTGACCAAGATCCTTACTCGGCTGGTGCTTGGTACAACCTAGGGGTGGTGTACAATCGCTTGGGTAGATTTGAAGAGGCGATCAAAGCCTACGAATACGCCCTAATTATAGACGATGCCTTCGCTTCAGCGCACTTCAACATGGGCAATTCGCTAATGAATACCCTTGATTTTGAAGGAGCCCTAGAAGCTTATCAAAATACCATCAACTGTGAAGGGGCCAATGCGGAAAACTGCTGCTACATGGGAGCGGCCTACGAGAAGTTGGGCAAGATTGATGAGGCATTCAAATACTTTAAAAAATCGGCCAAGTTGGATGAGGAATACGACGACGCTTGGTTTGGGCTTGGAATGTGCATGTTGAAGAAAGATAAATTCTTTGAGGCCATTCATTATTTCAAGAAAGCCATTCACCTCAACAAGGACAATGCAAACTATTGGGTAGGATTGGCAGATGCGGAGTTTAATCTCGGCAACATGCAGGCGAGTTCCGATGCCTACGAAGAGGCAATCAACTTGGAGCCAGGGATCATGGAGGCCTATGTCAACTTATCCATTATTTATTTTGAGCAAAATCGATTTGAGGAGGCCATCGATGTAATCCGTGAAGGAATCGAAGAATTGCCCGAGGAGGCTGAGCTCTATTACCGATTGGTAGTCTACCTTATCAAAATGGGGAAATACAAGGAAGCCTTCACATATTTGGAAAATGCATTAACTTTGGACTTTGATAGGCATACGTTCCTGTATGAGTTGATGCCAGAATTGCAAAAGCAAAAGGCTATCTACAAGATCATTGCCCAGTTTCGGGATGAAAATCCCAGCTCGACACCTTAAAACCTAGCAAATGAATTACGTGCTGAAGAATCTCCCCGTACGGACTGAAAAGCCTCGTAACACGGGATTTACCATGGCTATGGACAAAGGACTTAGCCTACGGGAAACAGAGGACTTTGTAGATAGCTGCGCCGACTTTGTCGATATTGTGAAGTTTGGATGGGCCACTTCCTATGTCACCAAGCGCTTGAAAGAAAAAATTGCCGTATACGAGGCTGCAGGAATTCCAGTGTATTTTGGAGGAACCTTGTTTGAGGCTTTTATTGTACGTGGCCAATTTGACGACTACCGCAGAGTATTGGACACTTTTGGACTTCGCTATGCAGAAGTATCTGACGGATCCATTTCCCTCAACCACGATAAAAAATGTGAATACATCCACGAGCTTGCCAAGCAAGTAACGGTGCTTTCTGAAGTGGGATCCAAGGATGCCGCTAAGATCATTCCTCCCTACAAGTGGATCGAGCAGATGCAAACCGAGCTTGGTGCGGGCGCATGGAAAGTGATTGGCGAAGCGCGTGAAGGGGGAAATGTAGGCCTTTTCCGTGATTCTGGTGAAGTTAGACAAGGCCTTGTGGAAGAAATATTGACACAAGTACCAGAGGATAAAATCATTTGGGAAGCCCCACAAAAATCCCAACAGGTCTGGTTTATCAAGTTGCTTGGAGCCAATGTCAACTTGGGCAACATCAGCCCTGCTGAAGTAATTCCATTGGAAACAATTCGATTGGGCCTTCGTGGTGATACTTTTGATCATTTTCTTGGAGAAATCAAATTGTAATTAATTTGGCTGAAAGACCTTCTTTCAGCCTTTCTTTTTCAGTATGGATACAGTCAAAAAATACGGCTTAACCTATCTCAAGGGGATGGCCATGGGTGCCGCAGATATCGTTCCTGGCGTTTCCGGAGGTTCAATTGCACTCATCGCGGGCATCTATCAGGAACTATTGGATAGCATCAATGCCTTTACGATCAACAACTTGTTGTTGTTGAAATCCTTCCGAATCAAGGAGTTCTATCTCCGTGTCAATGGCAACTTTCTGTTGAGTCTTTTGACAGGGATCATGACCAGTATTTTCACACTTTCTGGTGTAATTACGTATTTGATGGAGGAGCACCCCATTCCACTGTGGTCCTTTTTCTCTGGCTTGATTTTGATCTCTGCCTTTCTGATTTTAAAAGAAATTAAGAAATGGAACTTGGGGGTTGTTGTAGCAATTGCCGCGGGGACAGCCTTTGCTTGGTGGGTGACCAATTTGCCACCAACCACCACTCCTGACGACTATTGGTTTACTTTTGTGGCAGGAGCCATCGCCATTTGTGCCATGATTTTACCCGGGATCAGTGGAAGTTTTATCCTGTTGATTCTAGGCCAATACGAGCGCATCCTTCAGGCAGTATTGGATAAGGATATCATTACACTTGCCCTGTTTGCCTCAGGCTGTCTCGTCGGAATTCTATCCTTTAGCAGAGTAGTGTCCTACTTACTTCGAAAATTTCATACGGCCACCATCGGCCTACTCTCTGGATTTATGCTAGGTTCTGTCAATGAGCTGTGGCCTTGGAAGCTCGTGACTTCTTGGAGAACTTCCTCAAGTGGCAAGGAGGTCCCTTTCCTCACAGAAAATATTCTCCCAAGCACCTTTGCGGAGCAAGTAGGAGAGTTGCCTCAGGTAGAATGGGCCATTGGAGCATTCTTTTTTGGAATTGGCCTTGTGATTTTTATTGAGTGGCTCGCAAGTAAACTGCAGCAAGGGTGAGAAAATTTGGCTTGATTGGATATCCTTTGGGACATTCTTTTTCCAAAAAGTACTTTACGGAAAAGTTTGTTCGCGAAGGAATTCAGGGCTGCCAATTTGAACTTTACCCCATTGAAAGCATCTCCGAATTCCCCCAACTTCTGGATAGGGAGTCTAGCCTAGAAGGACTCTCGGTGACCATTCCCTACAAGGAACAAGTAATTCCCTATCTCGATGCTTTGGATCCCGCCTGTGCCCAAATTGGCGCAGTCAATTGCATCCGTATTCGAGATGGAAAAAAGACCGGATTCAACACCGACTATTTGGGATTTAAGCATTCCCTGCAGTCCTGGCTCGGTACTGAGATTCCCAATGCTCTTGTCTTGGGGACAGGTGGAGCTTCCAAAGCCGTGCAGCAAGCACTCCGAGACTTAGGGATTCACTACCGTATTGTTTCCAGGACCCAACGAGAAGGGCAGCTAACCTATGCCGACCTGATGGAGCAGCCTGAGTGGCTGGCTTCC
>JBEDEY010000067.1:0-6939 GCA_041175425.1 Bacteroidota bacterium
GTTTCTAAGAAGGGGTTGATTTCACTAGCAACGTAGAGAATACGCAGTTTGGACATGCTATGGGGATTTTAGTATCGTGATAAACAACGGGCACAAAGGTAAATAAAAAAAGCCTAAAAGCATTGGATTTGTGGATATTAATCTAGTTTTGCCCCTATTTAGCCGAAAATTTTCCTTGTCATGAAGGTAATCCGCACCGAAGCCGAATGGAAACCCATAAGGTCCGAGATTTTTAAGGAGAACAAACAACTGGGCTTTGTTCCTACCATGGGCGCACTGCACCAAGGGCATTTGGATCTAGTGGCCCAAAGCATTGCTACTATGGATTTTACGGTGGTGTCCATATTTGTAAATCCCACTCAGTTCAACTCCAGTGAGGATTTTGAAAAGTATCCCCAAACCCTAGATGCAGACCTAGCCCAGCTCGAGGCAGCTGGGGCAGATTTCGTTTTTGTGCCAACCGTGGCTACCCTCTACCCGCAGCCCACACACCTGCGCTTTGATTTTGGAGACCTCGAACTGGTGCTTGAAGGAGCATGTCGGCCAGGACACTTCAATGGGGTAGGCCTTGTGGTAGCCAAACTTTTTCACCTCATCCAGCCTACCCGAGCTTTTTTTGGACAAAAAGACTTGCAACAAGTAGCAGTTATCAAACGCCTCGTTCAGGACCTGTCCTTTGATCTCAGCCTCGAAGTGGTGCCTACCCGTCGAGAAAAAGACGGACTAGCCATGTCCTCTCGCAACATGCGTCTCAACCCGGAGGACCGCCAGCAAGCGCTGCTTTTGTACCAGCAACTCAGTCAAGCAAAGGAACGACTCCTGGCCGGAGAGTCTTGGAAGCAGATACAGTCCGACACAGCTACTGCCTTTTCCAGTGCTCCAAATACTGAATTGGAGTATTTCGCCCTGCTGCATCCCGAAACATTTGAAATTTTTGAGTCGTTTACCAGGGAAAGTCCTCAATCCATCTGCATCGCTGCCTTTGTTGGCCAGGTGCGACTGATCGATAACTTGCCCATTATTGCCTAATTTGGCAGCGCGAAAACTAAACCACATGCAACTCCAACTCTTAAAATCAAAAATTCACCGGGTAAAAATCACCCAGGCTGAATTGCATTATGTAGGATCCATCACCCTAGATGAAAATCTGATGGACGCCGCCCAGCTTTTTGAAAATGAAAAAGTACAGGTGGTCAATGTCAACAATGGAGAGCGCCTCGAAACCTATGTCATCAAAGGACAGCGCGGATCCGGGACAGTCTGCCTCAACGGCCCTGCCGCCCGAAAAGCAGCAGTGGGCGATGTGGTCATCATCATCTCCTATGCGGGTATGAGCCCTGAAGAAGCAAAAACCCACCAGCCTATTCTGGTATTTCCAGACGATAAAAACCAAGTCATCTAATGCTTTCGCCCAAAATCAAACAACTCCTGCAAGTGACGCTCTCCCTGGGTGTCGCCCTGTGGATTTTTTGGTTTTTGTACCGAGACATTGAGCTGGCACAACTCCAAGCGCAGCTTGCTTCAAGCAACTGGTTTTGGATCCTCCTATCCTTATTCATCGCCTGGCTAGGCTACTGGATAAGAGGTTGGCGCTGGGCACTGCTGATCCGCAATGAAGCCGACCAAACACCCGTCAGCGCCAATCGAGCCTACCATGCAGTGATGGTAGGATACCTGGTCAATCTCCTCATCCCTAGAGCCGGCGAGGTAGCGCGATGCACTGTATTGACACGCAACAATGGCATTCCACTCGGACAGGCTATCGGCACCGTACTCGTCGAGCGGAGTGTCGACCTGCTATTTATGGCAGCCACAATCTTTATCGCCTTCCTGCTCGAAAATCAATTATTTATTTCCCTAGCAGGGCAATTGGTGAATCTCTCTTCATTAACCAACTCCCTGCTGGATAAGCTGCCTCTACTGCTCGGCGGAGCTGCAGTTCTCCTCCTTTTCCTGTACCTCTTGAGCAAGAAATACCGCAACCACGGCTTCGTCAATAAAGTACAGGTTTTCTTCCGGCAGCTCCTTTCTGGCGTTCGCGCCATTAGACACCTCAAAAACCCCTTGGGTTTTTGGATCAGCTCGGTGATCATCTGGATCATTTACTTCCTTACCCTGTATACTGTCTCTCAAGGCATTGAATCGGCTGCCAATTTGTCGGGAAGTCAAGTACTTCTGGTGATGGTTATGGGAACTATTGGCATGATTGCTCCTGTCCAAGGAGGAATTGGCACTTTCCACGCTTTGGTCGCCTATATTTTAGTGGTGTTTGGAGTTCCTGAAGCCGATGGCAAAATATTTGCAGCAATCATTCACGGCACCCAAATGCTCTTGATTTTAGGCGTGGGACTAATTAGCTGGATCCTCATGCTAAAAATTCCCGCTTGGAAAAAACCTTTCGTTTCTTAAATTCGTAGTTACACCCAGTTAAAATAAACTAGACATGATTATCCTTATCGTCATCGTATTTGCCATCCTCGGTTTTGTGGTGAGCAGCAAATTGAAAAGTAAATTTAAGTTGTACTCCCAAACGCCTCTCCAGGCCAATCTTTCTGGGGAGGAAATCGCCAAGCTCATGCTTGCCGACCACAACATTCATGATGTGCGTGTTACCTGTGTAGAAGGACAGCTTACTGACCACTACAATCCAGCAGACAAGACGGTCAACCTTTCTCCAGATGTATTTTACGGAAGAAATGCTGCGGCTACAGCTGTATCTGCTCACGAATGCGGTCACGCCGTTCAGCATGCCACTGCCTATTCCTGGTTGACCATGCGCTCTGCCATGGTGCCTATCCAAAATATCTCCAGCAAAGTCTTAAATTTCGTTCTGATTGCCTCCTTGTTCGGTGGATTTGCATTGGGACTACCTTACGAATTCATTGGGTATTTGGTCGTAGGCTCCTACTCTGTCATGACGCTCTTCACTTTGGTGACGCTTCCAGTAGAATTTGACGCCTCAAACAGAGCCCTAGCTTGGGTAAAAACCCGCAATGTGGTCACTCCTTCTGAATATGAAATGTCCAAGGATGCGCTCAACTGGGCAGCTAGAACTTACCTGGTAGCCGCAATGGCTTCTTTGGTAACGCTTGCTTATTACATCTTTGTTTTCTTTGGAAACAGAGATTAATAGCCCCAACACTACTTCGAAAAGGGACTAAGGTCCCTTTTCTTTTTTAGCTTAATTGAATCAGAAATAAACCCATTTACATTCTATGAATTTTCAATTGACCGAAGAGCAGCTGGCCGTACAAGAAGCCGCTAGAGATTTTGCCCAAACTGAATTGCTCCCTGGAGTAATCGAACGAGACACCGAAGCCCGATTTCCAACCGAACAAATCCAGAAAATGGGCGGCCTTGGGTTTATGGGCATGATGGTGGATCCCGCCTACGGAGGTGGTGGAATGGACACCATTTCCTATGTCATTGCAATGGAGGAGCTCTCCAAAATCGATGCCTCTGCATCCGTATCCATGTCCGTCAACAACTCCTTGGTATGCTGGGGATTGGAAAAATATGGTTCGGAAGAACAAAAACAAAAGTACCTGAGCAAGTTGGCCACCGGGGAACTTATTGGCGCTTTCTGCCTCTCCGAACCGGAAGCTGGTTCGGACGCCACCTCCCAGCAAACTACCGCCACCCTCGAAGGGGACTACTACCTCTTGAATGGAACAAAAAACTGGATTACCAACGGCTCCTCTGCCTCCATCTACCTAGTCATCGCTCAAACTGACGCCAGCAAAGGCCATAAAGGCATCTCCGTATTTATTGTAGAAAAAGGCTGGGAAGGATTTATTGTGGGCAAGAAAGAGGACAAACTCGGAATCCGCGGATCAGATACCCATTCCCTACTTTTTACGGATGTGAAAGTTCCTGTTCAAAACCGAATTGGCGCGGAAGGATTTGGATTCACCTTTGCCATGGAAACCCTCAATGGAGGAAGAATAGGAATTGCCGCGCAGGCACTAGGCATCGCCTCGGGTGCTTATGAACTGGCATTGGCCTATTCCAAGGAACGGAAAGCTTTTGGCAAGCCCATCAGCCAACACCAGGCCATTCAATTCAAACTAGCCGATATGGCCACTCAAATCGAAGCCGCCCGGCTTCTAGTATTCAAAGCTGCCTGGCTCAAAGACCAAGGCAAAGACTATGCCCATGCCTCTGCAATGGCCAAATTGTATGCCTCTGAAGTGGCCATGAGCGTAACCGTCGAAGCAGTCCAGGTGCACGGAGGCTATGGTTATGTGAAAGAATACCATGTGGAACGCCTGATGCGCGATGCAAAAATCACCCAGATTTACGAAGGCACCTCGGAAATACAGCGCATCGTAATATCTAGAGGGGTCTTGAAATAATCCATCAAGAAGCCTTGATAAGGGAGTAATTAGCCAAAAATTACTCCCTTTGTTTTAGTGGTTCTAATTTTTTAATTCTAAAATGCAGTTTTGTAATTGGAAAAATCATATTTTTAAACATAAATTTTTATTCGGCTATGGAGTATTACAATAAAGTCATCGAGTCGGTCCAAGTGCGCTTTTTGAAAGGCAGCAACTACAAAATCGAAAAACCGGTTACCGTCACTAACTACCAAGAAAACGAAAACACGCTCCTATTGCTTCACCACGGAAGCTTAAAATTTGGGGATGATCAAGAGCTGGTAAACGAGGGCGAGGTAATTTTCCTTCCCAAAGACCGCAAAACAAACCTCACCTTTGGCACCAAAACCTCCAAGCAAGAAGTTGCAGGAGAGCAATTTGCAGATACCAAAAGAAAGCACTTGCAAAGCATCAGCTACAAGGACATCAAATCTGCCGAAGAAGACTGCATCTCTGTGTTCCAGTTTGAATCTAAAGTGTTTGATGTGGTCAACTTTTTCAACTCCCTAGACATCCCACCCTTTATCATCCGATTCAATGACCGGATCACCACTTTGGTGGAGGACTTGATGAAAGAAATTGAAAGCACGGGAGTAGGCAAGGAGAGAGGTTTGAAGGCAATGACAGAGGTCTTGGTGATCGAACTGCTACGCCACATTCTCAAAAACAGATTGTTTACCGAAGAGCTCTCCACCAACGCAACCTACTTCAAGGACCCACGCTTGATAGACCTCTTTAACTACATCAAAAGCAATATTGGGGGTGACTTATCCAATAAGGTACTGGCCAAAATCGCCAATGTATCGGAAGATTATGTAGGTCAGTACTTCAAGATGCTCACTGGCATCAACCCTCAGGACTACATCGAATACCAGCGTTTGGAGGCAGCGGTAGATTTACTTCGTACCACCAAAAAATCCATCCGCACCATTGGCAAGGAAGTGGGCTACAAAGACACCGCTTATTTCTGCCGAAGATTCAAGATGATGTATGGGGTGCCTGCAGGCAAAATGCGCAGAAGAGAGTCGCTAATCAATGTTTAACCTTTGAGGTCTCCAAGACCTCGAAGGTTTTTAAGTTATACCAGCACATTTCTTTTAGATTAAAACCTTCGAGGTTTTTTAAAACCTCAAAGGATGGCCAGAACTCGAGGTCTCTAAACCTTTGAGGTCTCCAAGACCTCGAAGGTTTTTAAGTTATACCAGCAAATTTCTTTTAGATTAAAACCTTCGAGGTTTTTTAAAACCTCAAAGGTTGTTCTTCTCAGCAGGTTTTTCGGGTTCGGCAAAAAATTGTTCGTACAGCTTATCCTTTGCGAGTGCAAGTCCCAAAAAGAGCACTTTTTGAGCCAATCCAGTCCAAAGAGAGGATCTTTTGGGTTGCGTAAGTCGCTCCTTAATTTCTGGGTTGAGCAAGCCCTCCCGCTCCAAAACTTCAAGCGCTTTATCTGTGTTTTTTTCTTTCTTTCGGTGGCTCAGTTGGGTAAGTCCATACACGACCAAGGCGCCTACCGCTACTGCAGCACCTACTTTGACCCAGTCTTCAGATCCTTTTTTGAAGCTGCTCAATTGCTTTTCCAAAGCTTTCTCCAATGCAGCTGATTTTTGTTCAAGTTCTTTACTCATTGGAGTTTTTGCGTTGAGGTGAATTAAAAATAAACTGCTTCAAAAAAGCGTTGACCTGCTGCTGAAACCCTATCGAGTCCTTGGTGAGGTACAAAAATACAACTACGACTAAGTAACAAAGCGCCACAACCAAGAATCCAAGGTAAGGAGTTTGAGTCACTTGACTGATGTAAAAAGCCAAGGACAAGGAAAGAAATAAGCCCGAAATCAACCCGATTGACCCAATGAGAATCAGTAAAATCAATCGAGAAAGCATCCCTACCAATTGGTCTTGAATGTCTGACTTGACCAGTTCAATTCTAGTCTCAACCAGGGATTTGATGGTTTGAATAATCTCAGCAAAATTCACCATACCGAAAGTTTAGTTGTGGGGAAAGCCCTCCTATGAATCACCGAATATACTTAAAAAAAGCGATGCCTAAAACCCACTAGCTCGCTTTATCCTCTTCCTCGTAGAATCGGTAGCGCAAGACCAGTTCCAAGGCCAACAAAATCGCTTGGTTGACAGGTTGCAATACCGTAAGCGCCTCGTCGATGTCTTTGAGTCGGGTGTAGTAGGCTGGAGCCAAAGGAATATCCAGATCGGCATTGATCCGAGAACTCACCGCTTGAAATTCCACTGCTCGCTCCGATTTGAGCTGCTTGCAGGTAATGAGCTCCTTTTGATTGGTCTTAGTGTTCATCCTCGCCGAAGCGCCAAACACCCGGCATATCAAGCCTCTTTTGATATAATTTCCACAAAACCCCTTGCTTAAATCGGGAGATTGGGCTCGATACACCACACAAACACCCTTGGATTGGGTAGCGGCAAGCTGAGCAGCAAGCTCCTCTGCCTGTCCCTTTTCATACAAGTCAAAAGCCAAAGGCAAAAACTCCAGGGCCGATGCAGGCACTTCTGGATTGGAACAGCAAAAGCCACATCCCGAAATACAGCCCAT
>JBEDEY010000068.1:0-3259 GCA_041175425.1 Bacteroidota bacterium
CAACGATACCGAGCGCCTTCAACGGGAATCCTCCGAACTTGCTCGAACCTATGCAAGTCAGCAAGGCAACAGAAATCGGCTCAAGGAACTGGAACTCGCCACCAAAATCGCTAACAGCAAGTACCAAAGCGACTCCCTCCTACTCGAAAAAAAACGCCGCCTCTGGGCCCAAGCCATCGGTACCGCCTACGAACTGGAGCAGCAGGAACTGGTAGTTCAGCAGGCATGGACAAGCTATGAGCAGGCCAAACTGGCGTACATGGAGCTGACCCGGGAGCTGGCCTTTTCGGAACAAAGCGCCGCCAATAAAGTAGCCATCAGCAACTCCTTGGAAACTAATTTTTTGGTGAAAAGTAAGGTCAATGGCCTCGTTTTTTCCATCCTGAAAAAAGTCGGAGAGCTCGCCACACCACAGAGCCCCTTGGCTATTCTCGGGGACTACGGCACCTACAACCTGGAACTTCAGGTAGATGAATACGACATCACCAAAATTAAGGAAGGGCAGCGAATTGAAGTGACGCTGGATAGCTTCAAAGAGCAGGTTTTTGAGGCCAAGATCATCCAAATTCATCCCATTCTAAACACCAAATCCAAGACCTTTACGGTGATTGGACAGTTTGTCACTGCACCGCCTTCGCTTTTCCCCAACCTCAGCCTGGAGGCAAATATCATCACCCAAATACGGCCCAATGCCCTGGTCATCCCGAGAAACCTCCTCCTTGGGCAAGACCGGGTCCTTACTCAGCAAGGAGATACCCTGCGAATTCAGGTAGGCATCAAAACCTACGATTTCGTGGAAGTACTGGGAGGAATTGAGGAATCCACCGCACTGATCCTCCCCATAAAATGAAGCGGGGCCTGATTCTGGAAATTGCCAAGGCCATGATGCTGGCCCGAGGCAAGCAAAGTGTGGTGGCTGCAGTAGGCGTGGTATTCAGCATCAGCATGTTTATCGCCTTGCTGGGCTTTATGAATGGACTGAATAGTTTGCTCGATGGATTGATCTTGAACCGGACACCCCATATCCGTTTTTACAACGAGATAAAACCCAAATCCAAGCAGCCTATCGAATTGAGTGAGGAATTCAAGGGTGCCCTCCACTCCATCCGCTCCATCAAACCCAGCACCAGTCGCTTGTCTATTTACAACAGCGAAAGCATCCTGGACTACCTCAAAAAAGACCCTCGGGTACTGGGACTCTGCCCAAAGGTAGCCACCCAGGTTTTCTTCAATGTGGGCACCCTGGACCTGACCGGCGTCCTCAATGGCGTCGACTGGGAGCAGGAGGTCAAACTTTTTGCCTTCCAGGACTACATTGTGGCGGGGGAAGTGGAGCGGTTGGATCAGCTCAACACGGTTATCCTAGGAAAAGGGCTAGCAGAACGCATGCTTGCACAAGTTGGGGATCGAATTCAGATCACTACTGCCCAGGGAAGCCAAATACAACTCAAGGTGGTGGGGCTATTTCAAAGTGGACTGGGGGATTTTGACAACACCAACAGCTATGCCTCCCTAGCCACGGCACAAAAAATCCTAGGGCAGTCCGCTGCATACATTACTGACATCCAAGTGAAGCTGCATGACCTGGACCAAGCCCCTGCCTTGGCAAAGGAATTTGCTGCACTATTTGAAGTGGATGCTGACGACATCCAAACGATCAATGCCCAGTTTGAAACCGGATCCCAGGTGCGAACGATCATTAGCTATGCCGTGGGAGTCACCTTACTGATCGTGGCAGGATTTGGCATCTACAACATCCTCAACATGATGATTTATGAAAAACTGGACAGCATCGCCATCCTCAAAGCCATTGGATTTAGCCCAAAAGACGTCAACCGCATCTTTATTAGCATCGCGCTGATCATCGGGTTGCTGGGCAGCACGCTTGGTTTGCTGGTTGGCTACCTGCTGAGCGTATTGATTGACCAGATCCCGTTTGAGACGGATGCTTTGCCCACGATCAGCACCTATCCGATCGACTACAATCCCAAATTCTACTTGATAGGAGGCGTATTTGGCTTGCTGACCACTTACCTGGCTGGCTATTTTCCTGCCAAAAAAGCAGCTTCGGTAGATCCGGTGGAAATTATTCGCGGAAAATAAACCTAATTCCCATGGTGCTAGAAGCCAAAAACATCAACAAGATTTTTTACAATTCCGCGCCTACGCAGGTACTGGACCGGGTAAGCATCCAAGTGAAAAAGGGAGAGTTTGTCTCCATCATGGGCAAGTCAGGCTGTGGAAAGTCTACCCTCCTCTACATCCTTTCCACAATGGATACGGACTATGAAGGCGAACTTTGGATGGATGGAGCCTTGGTCACCGGCAAATCTCCAGACTACCTCTCCGAGTTGAGAAACAAAAAGATCGGCTTTGTTTTCCAATTCCACTATTTGCTCAACGAGTTTAGCGTCTTGGAAAATGTGATGATTCCCGCTCTAAAGCTTGCGGCCCATGCTCGGGAAGAAATCGTGCAGCGGGCAATGGAAAAATTGCGAATTTTTGACATGCAGGACCATGCCAAAAAGAAGCCGAACCAGCTTTCTGGGGGTCAGAAACAGCGGGTATCCATAGCTCGGGCTTTGATCAATGAGCCCTTGCTGCTGATGGGTGATGAGCCTACGGGAAATTTGGATCAGAAAAATTCAGCGTTAGTTTTTGATAAATTCAAAGAGCTGTGTAGCAGCCAAAACCAGACCCTTTTAATCGTTACCCACGATCCCGAGTTTGCCAAAAAAACCGATCGAATTATTGAGATGGAGGATGGGAAAGTGCTAATTTCCTAACCCATATCACCCAAGTTGAGGAGGGAAAACCCCCTTCTATTTTTCAGAATGAATTAATTATTCTACCCTTTTATAGGTTAGTTGATTTCCTCTTGACAGGTAGATCAGTGACAAATTATTAGCGTCCAAAACCTCGATGTACCAACACATATCCAAATTCGGATTGGATAAGTACCTGTTTTCTTCTTGAGGCAAGTCATTGCTCCCATCCGATTCATTCATACAGGTATCCGATATCATAAACGCTTCATCTTCCATTTCGTCCTCCATTCCTTCCGTGTAGATTTGCATACGATCCCCCTCAAAAATCAAGTAACTGGATTCATCTTCAACAGATTGCCACTTTCCTTGAAGCAATTCAATGTTGATATTTTCCATACTCACAGTGTCCACCATATCAAATTCCTCGACTTCAAGTTCTGCCTCGACAAGTTCCAACTCTTCCATTTCTTCCATTTCCACTTCTACAAACA
>JBEDEY010000069.1:0-21652 GCA_041175425.1 Bacteroidota bacterium
TCTGGGTTGACCGATACCATGGGCTGGTTTAGAAAAGCGAATCCACAAGAAGAAGGTCGCTGCAATTCCTGGATGGAATTCTTTAAGCTACAGCACCTAGCCGGTCGGTATTTTCACGAATTAAGCCTTGCTGAGCAGCGCTGGGCCCTCCTCGCCCGGGCGTTGATCAAAAACCCTCAGCTCCTCATTCTGGATGAGGCTTCTCAAGGAATGGACGAACAGCAGCGCCATCTTTTTCGAGAAACCCTCCAAGTCCTTCTTCTTCATGCACCGATGACCCTGATCTACGTCAGCCATTATGACCAAGATGTGCCTGCCTGCATCGATCACTGCCTAAAGCTGGGAAAATAAGTACTGGAAAGTCTGGCTTCAGGTAGTAAAAAATCCAATCACAGTTCAATCAGCACCTTGGCCACTAGAAAACTTGATCAACGGATTCCAATTCTGGATGATAATCTTTAGTTTACTCCTTTAGAACCGATCGATGAGCAGCCGAAGAACTTTCCTCCATCACCTCGGGCTAGGATTAAGCCTCCCGACTCTCGCTGGATTTTCCTTTGCCAAGGAGAATAGAACCCCTTTTCCCACGGGCCCTGTCCAGGATGAGGCTTATTGGAAAGCGATACGAAGCCAATTCCCCCTCACCACCGACCGCATCTACCTCAACAATGGAACCTTTGGTCCAGCACCCTTTTCGGTACTCGATGCCCTAGAAAAGAGTAATCGAGACATCAATACCAGTGGAGAATACGGCAACTCAGACCAAGAGCGAATTCAGCTGACTCAATTCTTTGGAATTAAGCCCACTGAGTTATCCATTACGCACAACACCACCGAAGGCATCAATATCCTGGCCTGGGGCATACCGCTACAGCCTGGAGATGAAGTCATACTCACTACACACGAACATGTTGGAAATGCCGTTCCTTGGCTAAATAGAGCCAAGTATGACGGGATTGTAATCCGAACGCTGGAGCCCAAGGCAACCCAGGAAGAAAATTTGACTGAAGTTCAAAAATTAATTAATTCGAGAACCAAAGTCATTGCGCTGCCCCATGTGACCTGCACTACAGGATTGGTATTCCCTATTCAGGAGATTTGTAGTTTGGCAAAATCAAGGGGCATACTTACCGCCATCGATGGGGCGCATGGTGCAGGCACCTTTGACCTCAATCTCCATGCATTGGGATGTGATTTCTATGCAGGCTGCTTCCACAAATGGATGCTGGGGCCAAGTGGAACTGCTTTTCTGTATGTACGGGAAGAATCCTTGGAAAAGCTGCGCCCACTCATGATTGGAGGACATTCGGATACCGGATGGGACTTGAATGTGAACCCTCCTACCCTAGCAGGCTATGTGCCCTCAGCACGACGCTTTGACTACGGTACCCAGAGCAAGTCCCTTGCCGTGGGCATGGTGGCCGCCGCGGAATTTCACGACAAAATCGGGAAAGCCAACATCGAAACAAGACTCAAAACCCTCAATCAATACCTAGTTGATGGGCTTTCTGAAATGAACTCCAAACTGGATATCCTCACCCCTATGGAAAAGGAATCAAGGATCTCCCTGATCTCTTTTCGTCCAAAAAATATAAGCTACCAAGCCTGCGGGAATGCACTGGGTAAAGCTGGATTTCGCATTCGGCAGGTACCTGAAGGAGGCGTGAATGCCATTCGGGTATCTACCCATATTTACAATACCCAAGAGGAATTAGACGCATTTCTTGTAGCCTTGAAGCAAATCCTTACTTGAGTTTCTTTTTCTTCTTAGCAGCAGCTCTTGCTACGGCTTCCTGAGCACGAAACTGTGCGATGGCAACAATGAGCTGCTCCGGTAAATCTTCTCTGTATGGAAATTGAATGGCTCCCTTGGAAGTCACGTAGCCTGCCAACTCCTCTTTAAAATTGACTACTCCAGAAGAAGTCGGGTAAAAACCCAGATGACTTTTTGCAGCGGCATAGTACACCAGCATCTCAGTCGTCTTGAAGGCTGGCATGTGGTAACTGATAACCTCCTCTGCTTCAGGCAAGGCCTGTTGAAGGATTTCGCGCATTTGCTGTAACTTGGCTTGGATTTCTGGAGTAAACCAGGAAAAGTACTCTGGAATAGAATTTGGTTTGGGATTCATAGGCTATGGTGCTCTATAGATGAAAAGCGGATTGAACTTATGGAAAAAAATGATTTGACGCTCAATGAAGCGCAAAAATTAGTAGACAACTGGATCAAAACGGTGGGCGTACGCTACTTCAATGAACTCACCAACATGACCTTGTTGACGGAGGAAGTGGGTGAATTGGCTCGAATCATGGCCCGAACCTACGGGGAGCAATCCTTCAAGGAGTCGGACAAAGGCCGCGCACTCGATGACGAAATGGCCGATGTACTTTGGGTGCTAATTTGCCTTGCCAACCAAACGGGCGTGAATTTGACAGAAGCTTTGGTCAAGAATCTGGAAAAGAAAAATAGCCGAGACTCGACTCGCCACCGAGACAACGAAAAGTTGCAGTAAGTGTGACGTCAACGGATGACAGTTCAAAGTCGATAGCACATATTCTAACACCTCAAATCCTATTTCAATTAGGAACAATGCAGGTAAGCGCTCGAAAATTTAAAAAGCCTTTACTCTAGCGTGTTGTTTTCAAGAATGCGCATTAAAGCCGTATTCAAGTAAAGTTTTTCTTTCCCTACTTTTTTAGCCGTCAAAAATCCAGATTTTTCCAAGGCTCTGAGGTAATTGCCTACTGTTTTTGGGGTACCTAATCCAGCAGCGGTCAAGGATTGCCGCTTGGTGTAGGGCAAACGAAAAATAAGCTCCACCAACTCTTTGGAATACACCTTGGGCAGGCGCATGCGGACCTCTTCTTTCGTGTCCTCCAACAAATCCATCACCTGATCCATTCGGCGCAAACCATGGTTGGCGGTTTGTTCCACCATGTCCAAAATGTACAGAATAAACCCTTCCCAGTCACCTTGCTCCGTTACGGCACGGAGGTGAAGGTAATAGTCATTTTTGTGCTGAATGATGTACTCACTCAGGTAGATCGCCGGCAACTCCAAGAGTCCAGTTTGCTTTAGAAATAGAAAAAGCAGAATCCTCCCTGTCCGGCCATTGCCATCGGCAAAGGGGTGAATGGCCTCAAACTGGTAGTGCATCAAGGCCATCTTGATCAAAGGGTCAAGTCCACTTTCCTCATTGACAAATTTTTCCCAATCGGCCAACTTAGTTCGGATCACGTCCTCACCACTAGGAGGAGTATAAATGATATCACCAAAAGGATTGGATAAGGTCGTGCCTGCCCCATGTCGAATCCCTGCTGTATTTCCCTTAATCGCCTGCACCAATTCAATACACAGATTAGTGGTCAAGAATGGACGGTATTTCGTACGCTCCAAGCCTAACCAAAGGGCCTCCTTGTAGCGAAGAACCTCCTTGGCTTCTGGGTTCTCAAAGCTACTGTCGGAGACCAGTGCTTGATACAGGTCATCGTGCGTCGTCAAGATATTTTCGATGGCCGAACTCGCCTTGGCTTCCTGCAAATGAATGCTGTCGATAAACAAGGTGGGGTTGGGCAATTTCCGAATAGCTCCGTTCAATTTAGCCAAAGCCCTACTGGCTGAGATGATCTTCAGCAAGACGGCTTTTGTCTCCAAATCTACCTTGGGCGGAAGAGAAGGGAGCTCGTTGTAGGGAATCAAACGGTTTAATCGGCTCATGATAGGAGTAAAAATTACACGCATATTTGTAACGAAGGTAAAATTATCATTTTTTTACTCTCGAAAAATATAACGAGGGTAAATTTTATCATTTTTTACCCTCGTTATGAATACGAGGGTAAATTTTACCCTCGTTATTTATAAGAATTTGAGTGCTGCTTGAAGAGGAACTTACTAAAGAAAAATGGCCGAGATTCTAATCGGAAGAAGGAAAACGAAAAGTTGAGCTAGGAAATTTCCAAAAATTGGTCACTCTCCTTTTTGAGTAGTTCGCTCTTTAGCCTCATCGGTTAGCGCAAAGCTTTCTTTTCGGGTGATATTTTTGATGTAATTGACCTTCCTGAACCTTAATGCACTCCAATCTTCATCAATTGCAACAAGTCTAACTCCTTCAAATCCATACTTGCCCAGAATCTCAAAACCAGTATCCCGATTAAACGCACAGGTGTACTTCTTGGAACTTGCTTTTGGGTAAGCTAACCACACAATTGGATCAGCTGCTAATTTATCCTGAATCGAATGGATATAATTGTCGATACCCAACTGGTCTATCACAAATCCCATTGCAAATTCAATCTCCCCTGCCTGTTCTATCAATTGGACAACCTGGGTTGATTCCTCCATTGCCAATAACTCTTCTCCAAAGGATTGGGGGGCGTTAACCACAAGAATTTGTTTGTGGTCTTTAAAATTGAGTTTTTTGAATAATGCGGTCATCTTAAAAAAGTAATACGGGTTGAAATCAACAAAAATTAACTAATACAGACAAAAAAACTGATTCAAACTACTCGTAATTCCCCTTTCTGGGATACTCCTACCACCTGATCGTAAAGATTGAGGCTCAAACAAAAGTCAATATCTGCCTCAATGCCGTGATTTTGAAGGCGCTTTGCATGAGCCGCTTGTGACAAGTAAGTTGCTAAGTTTTCACCGACTTGAGTAAACAAGGATCCCATGGCAATTGCCCCATCTTCTCGGTTGGCATGGCTTGCACCAAGCGCTTGCACCAAGGCACCCGCATACAGCGAATCTTCAAGATTGAATCTTCCTTTCCAGCCCGCACAGTGAATCAACACATCCAAATCTCGCGATTGGATGTAGGTCACCGTGGCTTTAAGGTTCGGAAAAGCCCCAATCAAAATTTCTGCTGCACCTTTGGATTTTTCAATGGCTACCGTGCCATTGGTGGTTGTCATCGCCAATTTCCGACCTGAATATGCACCAGCGGTGTAGGCCACGGGCGAATTTCCCAGTTCAAAACCAGGAGCCGTCAAGCCATCTCGCTCTGCTGCAATCAGGTATCCTTGACTTTGCATCGCTCTGCAGGCTTCCAAGTCTGCAAAAGGCAGAATCTCTGTGACCCCATGCGCCAAAGCAGCCACCATGGTGGAAGTTGCTCGAAAAATATCCACAACCACGACCACCTTACCCGTAACCTCGTGTAAGTGGATCAGCTCTGGACTAAAGCAAACTTCAATGGATCGCATTATCCCTTGTATAGCGGAAGTTTTTCTACCTGAGCCTTTAGGTTTTTGTTTCGGATCTGGATGTAAATCTCAGTTCCCACCTTGCTGTAGGCAGTTTGTACATAACCCATCCCGATGCCAAGACCCATGCTTGGAGACTGAGTTCCAGAAGTAACTTCTCCAATCACCTCTCCAGCAGCATCCACGATCGGATAATGGCCTCTAGGAATACCACGCTCCTGCATGATGAATCCGACCAACTTGCGACTTACCCCTGCTTCTTTTTGTTGCTTCAAGGCTTCGGAATTAGTGAAGTCTTTGGTGAATTTGGTAATCCAACCCAAACCTGCCTCAATAGGAGATGTGGTATCGGTGATGTCGTTGCCATACAAGCAATAGCCCATCTCTAGACGCAAGGTGTCTCGGGCACCCAAGCCAATCGGCTGAATACCAAACGATGCACCAGCTTCAAAAATCTTTTTCCAAACCAGCTCTGCGTCTGCATTTTTGACATAAATCTCAAATCCTCCCGCACCAGTATAGCCTGTTCCTGAGATAATCACGTCCGCGATGCCCGCGAAGTCACCAATCGCAAAATGATAAAACTTGATGTCTGCTAGCGAAACCGACGTCAACGACTGCATCGCTGCAGCAGCTTTAGGTCCCTGCACAGCAAAAAGGCAATAGTCATCTGAGGCATTGCGAAGACTTGCACCCATGGTATTGTGTGCGTTGATCCAAGCCCAATCCTTGTCGATATTGGAGGCATTAACTACCAGCATGTACTTCTCCTCTGCCATTTTGTAGACGATCAAATCGTCTACAATTCCACCGTCTTCATTGGGGTAGCAAGAATATTGGGCTTGGCCAATCACCAAGGTGGAAGCATCGTTGGAGGTCACTTTCTGGATCAGTGCCAAAGCCTGAGGACCCTCCACAAAAAATTCACCCATGTGGGACACATCAAAAACACCTACTCCTTGACGAACACAAAGATGCTCTTCGATGTCTGAACTGTAACGAACTGGCATCATGTAGCCTGCAAAAGGAACCATTTTGCCTCCTAAAGCCGCGTGAAGATCATTTAAAGGGATGGTTTTGATGGGTGTTTCCATGGGGATGTGTCGAATTATTCGGGAGCAAAGGTAAGCAATACCCTAAAAAATGGGGTCGCCAAACAGATATATTTTGAAGCCAGACACAAAAAAAGCAGCTCATTGGAGCTGCTTTTCTTATTCTATTTTGGGTCTCTTAGACGGAGAAACTTTCTCCGCATCCACAGGTGCGGCTTGCATTGGGATTTACAAATTGAAATCCCTTTCCATTAAGCCCATCGGAAAATTCCAAGGTCGTGCCCACTAAATACAAGAGGCTTTTTTTGTCCACCAAGATTTTGACTCCCTTGTCCTCAAACACATGGTCGCTTTCTGCGAATTGCGCATCAAAGCCCAATTCGTACATCAAACCCGAACAGCCTCCACCTTTCACTGAAACGCGAATGTTTTCTTGCTCCATTCTCCCCTCTTCTTTCTTCAATTCAAGAATTCTCTCTTTGGCTTTGTCAGAAACGGTGATCATATCTTTATATCTTTACGCTTTGGTTGGTCACTTCTCCCCTTTTAAACTACTTCGGGAAGAAAAAGATTCAGGCAAAGATACAAATTAATGGCATGAGGAAAATCGAACATCTTGGAATTGCGGTTGCCGACCTAAAAAAATCCAATGAGCTCTTTCAAAGGCTACTCGGCAAGGCCCACTACAAATCAGAAAGCGTTGCTTCCGAGGGGGTTGAAACCAGCTTTTTTCAAGTGGGTGACACCAAAATCGAGTTGCTTCAAGCCAGTTCACCGGATTCTCCCATCGCCAAATTCATCGAAAAAAAATCAGAAGGCATCCACCACATCGCTTTTGACGTGGAAGACATCTATGCCGAGATGTCCCGACTGAAAGCTGAAGGTTTTGAGATTTTAAATGAGGTTCCCAAAAAAGGAGCCGACAACAAAATCGTGGTATTTCTACATCCCAAGAGCACAAATGGGGTATTGGTGGAATTGTGTCAATCTGATCCCAAACCAACAAATCCTTAAAAATCATCCCCAAGTAACTAATAGCCATTAGCGCTACAACTAGAAAAAGTATGTCTGAGAAAAGAACTGAAATCAGTGAATTGGGAGAATTTGGCTTAATTGACCAGCTCGCGAAAGGTGCACTAATCAAAAATCCATCCACTCTGAAGGGAATTGGTGACGATGGGGCAGTACTCGATGCAGGGGATCAAGTAACTGTCGTGAGCACCGACTTACTTTTGGAAGGGGTACATTTTGACCTTGCCTACACGCCACTCCCTCACCTAGGTTTCAAGGCTGTAGCAGTGAATGTCTCCGACATAGCTGCCATGAATGCCATCCCTACACAGATTACAGTAAGTCTTGCCCTATCCAACCGGTTTTCGGTAGAAGCCGTTCAAGCGCTTTACGAAGGGATCTATGCGGCTTGCGAGCAGTATGGGGTGGATTTGGTAGGTGGAGATACCACCGCCTCACGTTCGGGACTTGTGATCTCTGTGACCGCTATGGGTCAGGCCAAAAAAGAGCAACTCTCCTATCGCTCAGGCGCACAAGTGAATGACATCCTCTGCGTCACGGGTGACCTCGGTGCAGCACTGGTAGGACTGCAGATCTTAGAAAGAGAAAAGCAAGTCTACCTCTCCAATCCAGACATGAAGCCCGAATTGGAAAAATACACAGTAGTCACCGGCCGCCAACTCCGTCCCGATGCACGCATGGACATCATCCACGAGCTCCGAGAACTAGGCGTGGTACCGAGCAGCATGATCGATATTTCGGATGGACTAGCCTCTGAGATTTTCCACCTTTGCAAGGCCTCAGGCGTGGGCGCGACCATTTACGAAGACAAGCTTCCTATCGACAAGCAAACTTTTGACACGGCTGTAGAACTCAATCTAGATCCCATTACCTGCGTCATGAATGGCGGAGAGGATTACGAATTGCTGTTTACGATTGATCAAAAGGATTTTGCCAAACTCGAAAAACACCCCGATGTGCATTTTATAGGTCACATCACGAAAGCAGAGGAAGGGAAATACCTGGTTACAAAAAGCGGAACCGCGGTGCAAATCAAAGCCCAAGGCTGGAAGCACTTCTAAGCCAAACAATTCCTGATTAGTTTACCCTAGGTCTTGTCCCTTTAAAAATTACAATAGGAAGAAGCTTTTTTTTGTAGTAGAACTTGCCGTGGTCCGTGGACTGTCGACCGTTGACCAACTGCATAAATTTGGTGGTCACTAAGCTGAAGAGATTAAACCTTGTTTTTGGTGTCAATATGGATGGTAACAGGTCCATCGTTGACTAGGCTTACTTTCATATCAGCACCAAAGGAGCCTGTACCGATGGCTTTGCCCAGTTCTGCCTCAAAAACGGTGATTGCTAGCTCGTACAAGGGTAGTGCTACCTCAGGCCGCGCTGCTTTGATATAGGAAGGCCGATTGCCCTTTTTGGTACTTGCATGGAGGGTAAACTGTGAGACTAACAACAACTCCCCTCCTACATCGAGCAGGCTCTTGTTCATCACTTCCTGTTCATCGGGAAAAATCCGAAGGTTGACTATTTTCTTGGCAAGCCATTCGATGTCTTCTCTCCCATCCGCCTCTTCTATTCCCAAAAGCACCAACAATCCCGTTCCTATTTCAGATTTAACCTTTCCATCAATCCTCACCGAGGACTCTGAAACTCGTTGAATGACTGCAATCATGCGCCTAATTCTTGCATTTTACCAGATAGAAAGCAGTCCACACTGCTTTTTGAATCGCTGAGCGCCACATTCACCAAGGCTTTGGCTACCACATGGTCCCGAATGGGGCGAATGTTTTTTCCAAGTTTGAGCCAATTCAAGGGCATCATAAAAAAGGTAGCTACTTGCTCACCAAAACGAAATTCATGGCGAGCTCCCAATAGTAAGGAAGGACGAAATAGCCCTAAATAGGTGAATCCTAGTTCCTTTAAATCCTCTTCCGTCTTGCCTTTTACTTGGTTGTAAAAAATGGAAGATTGGGGATTTGCTCCCATCGCAGAGACATACAAAAACTTGGAAGCCCCTAATTTTTTGGACCAAGAGGCAAACTCAAGCACCAAATCGTGGTCTACTGCGTAAAATTTATCCTTAGAACCCACCTGTTTGATGGTCGTGCCCACACTGCAGAAAGCATGCACCTCCACCTTTTTTTCTTGCAAGGCAAGGACCAAAGGCTGGTAAGCACCTCCCAAGGACTGTGCATTGATCTGGTCTTCCCAGGCCCAAGAAGTTAACTTACTCATGTCCCCATCAATTTGAAGCAGTTTTTCGTGCTTCAAGGCAAGGCTCCTTCGCCCAACACTGATCACATAGCTGTATGCAGCATTACGAAGGAGCTGATGCAGCAACTGCATCCCTACCAATCCTGAGGTTCCAGAAATCAAAGCAATCGTCATGGAATCAAAGTTGAAGAAATTAATGGATAGATTTCACTTTCGAGGTCTTTCTGTTTGTTTTTGGCATACCAAAGATGCACTTCTTCCAAAAAATCTAAATAGGATCGGCCTTCTGGATTTTGCTTAAATGCCGCATGACGATCGAGTAGGTATTTGGGTTTGGGCCCCCATGTAAATAATTCTTGCTGTAAGTCTGCAGTCATCGCCACCAACTTTGGGATGGATCGAGCACCATTCGTCAAGTAGGCATCCATCAAATCCGGATGCTCATCTCGAAGCACAATCTTGAGTGTGATGAGCGGGTTCAGATCCGCGAGCTTAGCCAAGTGTGGAATCGATTGGGCACCATCTCCGCACCAAGCTTCTGTTATTACCAACCATACCTGTGGCTGATTGATTTTTTGCACCAGTAACACCAGCTCCTCAGAAACCTTGCTCGTCTTATTCCAGCGAACCATCCGCTGCAAGCACATACGCGTGTAGGCGAGGTATTCTTCGCTTTGATTGGCACCCGTGGTGCGATTCTCCTGAACGAGCTGTTTTGTAAATTCAACAAACTGGGGGTAGGAAAATCCTCCTTCTAGTAATTCTGAAGTGATGGGATAGCGCAACGATTTCATGGCATGGATTTGACTAGCAACCTAGACCCTTCGAAATTGGTTCAGGAAAGGCCCTGATTACAAAACTAAGGGCTGTACTTTTCCTTCAAATGGTACTTTAAACTAAGAAAAGCGGAATTAAAAATAGAGGCTAACCTCAGCTTTTACTTTGCGAATCGCCAAGGCAATGGGGTCGTTTTGGCGGTCAAAAGACTGGGTCAATACCACCTTTGCGAGATCTACTCCAGAAGCAGATTCATTCAATTGCTGACGGCTCACATTGATGCGGGAGATGACCTCCTCCACGGCAATTCGAACAGCATCCCAAGTATCCTCAGAGAAGTACACTTGCTGACTGGCATTGTGGTTAAACTCTTCACGAATCTCTGAAATCAAGTGATGATGCAGTTCCTCTGCAGAAAACTGCCCCGGAATCGCCCTTCGGATCACTTGAGTTGGAGTAATGCGCTCCAGCAACAAACAAAGTCGCTCGGCGGCTTGAAGCCGAATGGGAAGCACCACTTGCGCTTGTTGTGAGCGTAGATCCAACTTTAATTTCTCCTGTTCCTTGGCTAAAAAAGAAACGACGACTAAATACATGCCATACAACACTGCAGCAGCAGGTAGCAAAATTTTTAAAAGTTCAAGTAGGTAGGCCATGTTTAAATTTTAATTCGAATATCTGTAATTCTTCTTTGCTATAAAACTTCGTAATCGGCTAATTTTGTATACAGCATTCAATTTTATTTGTCACTTGTTGGTTTCTATCCCATGTTGATCCCGATCGATATTACTCCTAAAGCAGCGGGTGAAATCAAGCATATCCTGGCTACTAAAAACATCCCAGAGGACTATTCGCTACGGGTAGGAGTCAAAGGAGGAGGCTGTGGCGGCATGTCATACTCCTTGGGATTTGATAAGGCCAAGCCAGAGGATCAGCGATTTGTAGTCCATGAAATCCCTGTGTTAATTGAGAAAAAACACTACATGTTTTTAATGGGGATGCAGATTGATTTTTTTGAAGGAGACGAGGCAAGGGGTTTTACCTTTATCAATCCGGATATCCCTAAGCGACACGACCTTTAATTTACAAAACAAGCCTTTAAAAATCCTCAAATCCAGGCTTGACTTGATCCCAAAACGCATCTAATGCGATAATTCGAGGTTTGAGAAAAGAAATGATGCGAGGCCAGTCTTCCGAATCGAGCACATTCACCCCTTCTAGAACGCATTCTATTTTGGAGATGATTTGACCCTGCTCATTTTCAACATGCAGCTTCCAGGTCCAATCCTCTTGCAAGCATCCATGAAGTATTTTTTTTAGTTGGCTAAATTGATCGAGCACCAGCTCCTGCATTTCTAGGTCAGCATGCCCCATTTCAATCCCAATGGACGCATAATCTCGCTCAGCCCGCATGCGGAAGTAGACATCCTTTACCCCAGTTTTGTAATTGGGCCAATTGGTTCTTCTGCCATAGGCATTGGGAACGGGCTTCATGTATTGCCCAAAAGCAATCCAAAATTCCGTTCGGATTTTTGATAGTTCCGCTCGGGTATACATGACTTACTCAGGAAAAATCTTCCGGATAGGAAAGTATGACACCCGAAAAATCAACCAAACCACCAATAGCAGGTTGCTGCTTTTTGAGGGTAATGCGAATATATTCCACCTCTGGATAGGCAGCTCGAATGTCCTGAACGATGCCATAACCCAAATGCTCCAGCAACTTGACCTGTTGGTCCATTCGGACTTTCACCAGGTTATAGAGTTGCGCATAATCAATGGTTCCTTCCAGACGGTCGGTCTCCATGGCTATCTTAAAATTGGTCTCTAGCTCTAAGTCTACCCGAAACCGGTTGCCAAGCAAATTCTCTTCTGGATACACGCCATGGTATCCAAAAAATTCCATTCCCTCCAGTACTACCTTACCCATTAGTCGAACTGATCGAAAAACGAACCCGAAGAAGGTTTGTCTTCTTCCTTCTTTTGCTCCGCTGTATCGGATGCTGGCTCATCCGGTTTTTCTACCTCCTCTTCGGCATGAAATTCTGCGCGCTCTTCTAGCTCCTCTTCCTCCTCAAACTCTTCTTCATTCTCTTCATCATCTTCCTCCTCTAGTTCCTCTTCACTATCCTCTTCTTCCTCTTCAATAAAGTCATCTTCGTCGGACTCTTCCTCCTCTTCAAATTCCTCTTCTTGCGCAGTATCAGCCGACGATGCTACTACTTCGTCTTCTTGATCATCAAAAATCTCGGAAACAAGTTCCTCCTCTACAAAGGATCCATTTACAGGAGCTGATTCTACCTCAGTTTCGATAAACCCCTCCGAATCGGAGGACGCTGCCTGTTCTTCATTTTTCTCAGGCGCTGAAGGTTCCTGCTGTGATGGTGTCGGCACTTCTTCTCGTTGTACTACACTTGGGCTAGCTGTAGATGCAAGAGCGGCAGCATTGGCTGCAGAAAAATAATTGGAACGGGAAAGCTCCTCCGCCTTAATTTGGAAGGCTTTGGCATCTATGCGCGAAAAATGCGTTTCCGAAAGTTCAATTTGATTCAAGGCATCTTGCGACAACCTTCTTAAGCTTTTAACCAAAGCCTCCCGCTGTTCAACTAAGCCTTCGTAGCTTTTGATCAATCCCTTTATATTTTCAGCCAACACACGAGTGGTCTCTTTTGCATTTTCCTCGGCTGCCTGAGTGATCACTCTTGCTTGCTCTTGGGAATAGGCCCCCAATTGCTCTGCGTAACGCTGTGCTTCCTTTGTAGTTTGATCTGCAATTTGATTGGCCTCCCCAATGATTTGATCAGCAGCTTCTGTAGCTTCAGTAATGATGGCCGCCCCAGTATCCTCAGCAGTTTTAAGGGTTCGGAACAAAGAATCTTCCACATCCTTGAGCCTCTTGGCCTCCCCTTCTACTTGTTGCAAGCGACTTCTCAACTCCAAATTCTCCTGGTTGATTTGCTCCATCACCACGCTCATCTCTTCCAAGAAATCGGAAACTTGTTTTTTCTCATAGCCTCTAAAAGAGGTTTCAAATGCTTTTTGCCGAATGGCTGTAGGGGAAATTTTCATAGGGTTTGTGCTTCAATTTGCCAAATTGCTACCGATCGATCGTCTGAAACCGATACAATAACACCAGAATAAGTACTCCAAAAGACTTTGTTTATAGAAGTTCCATGACCTGCATTCCTAGCTTTATCGATGACTTTAAGCAGGTTGCGACTTGTACTATCCCATATTTTTAAGGACTTATCCATCGAACAAGTCACTAAGTATTTGCCGTCTTCACGGAAAGATAAATAATTAATGGCATACAAATGCGCCACTACATTTTCCTCCAACAAATAGTTGGCAGTATTCCAAAATTTCAAATGCGCATCTCGTGCTCCTGAAACGAGCGTTTTTTCATCGGGACTGTATCCCAATGCAAAAACTGAGTTGCTATGACTCTCCAGACGGGCAATGGGTACAGCGCCAGCTGCGAGATCTAGCACCTGAATGCTGTGATCGCTAAAGCCCAAGGCCAAGTGCCGTTTTTGGGAAGCAAGGGCTAACACTCGGATGGATTTGGCGGCAAGTTTTACCTGCTTTTTAATTGCCCGAGCTAGCAAATCCACTACAATAAGTACCCCATCCCCCGTGGCTACAAATAGTTCGTCCTCAAAGACCTTTAAGTCAAAAATGGCCGACGAACACAATTTTAAACTCCAGCTCTCTTTTTTCTGTTCCAGATCGATGACATGGATGCCTTCATAGTTGTGCCCTACTATCAATGAATTTCGCTTGGAATCAACTTCAAGTGCATACACTGAGTGCGGAAGTCGAGCAAGCAATACTCCATCTTTTGGATGGGCTAAATCCCACTCCACCACCATCCCATCACCAGCACCGGTATAAAAATAACGAGGATCAGCACCTTCTCTTAAAGCATAAATGCAGTCATTGTGTCCAGTAAGGGTATGTAATTTTTTTACTTGGATTTTTGACATATCTTCGAACTTCACTCTAGCTGCGCCTTTAAGGCCTATGCAAACAAAAATAGGAAAAATTGATTCTTCCTCAGCCCTGGCAGTGAAGATAATCGACGACCTGTCTGAAAAGGATTTAGAATTTTTAAGCTTTCGAGAAAAACTTTCCTTTGCCAATATCTCTCACCCGGAGCGGAAAAAGGAATGGGGCACAGCCAGACTTGCCATTCAAGAAGCATTGGAACTCCTTCAAATCCCCTACCCAGGCTTTTTTAAGGATGAGCATGGCAAGTCTCATCCGATGAACGGACAAGGATTTGTCTCGTTGACGCATACGCGCGGCTATGCCGCAGCTATTTACCATCGAGAGCTTCCTGTAGGAATTGATCTAGAAGTGATCCGCGAAAAAATCCTTCGCATCGGCAGCCGATTTTTGGGCGCAAGTGAGCTGGACTTCCTAGAAAGCCATCCAGCACATTACACCATGGCTTGGTCTGCAAAAGAATCTATTTTTAAATGCCACGGTAAAAAAGGGGTATCCCTACGCGAAAACATCTTATTGGAACCTTTCGCTCCTGATGCTACCTTGATCAAAGGGAGAATTTATGGGACAGATTTTAAAGATCATCACTACAAGGTGCAGGTAGAACGGAACGAAAGTCATATCTTGACCTATACCATTTGGTAACCTTGATTTCGTCTTACTGCCCATGAAATTAGTTTTTGTAAGCCTGCTCCTGCTTCTTGGACTCTGTTCCACTAGCTACAGTCAAAATTTTAGCCAACTTGCTGCGACCGATGCAGTCAGTGGAAGCCCAAAAACCTTAACCGGCTTAGCTAAAGAAAAAGGAGTGCTCCTTATTTTTCACGATCCTTCCTGCCCTTTTGCCAAACTGTATGAAAGCCGAATCAAGGCGCTTAAAACTAAGTTTGAAGCTCAAGGGATTGGGTTTGCATTGATCAATCCACAGGCACAGAACAATGAATCTGAACTCACCCGATTCCGGGCCTACATCGATGAAAGTGGCCTCAACATGGCCTACCTGATCGATGAAAAACAAGAATGGGCCAAACTTTTTCAAGTGAGTAAAATTCCGGAGAGCATTCTCCTGATGCCTGGAAAAACTGGCCTAGAGGTGGTTTACAAAGGTGCAATTGACAACAACCCACAACTGGAGAGTGCGGTAACCGAAAAATACTTGGAAATGGCGCTGACTCAAATGGTACGCGGTGAAAAACCTGCCGTGCCACAGGTAAGGGCCGTGGGATGCAATATCCGCATCTACTGATGGCCTAGGATCTCCAACAGTTCTTGAACTTCATCCACTTTTTCGGTTTCCCCTAATTTTTCGAATGCTGTGTAAAGGTTTTTCAAGAATCGCAACACAATCGCCAAGTTACTGCATGGTTCAAAAAAAGCAGGTTGCGGATCAATCTTTAGATGTTCCAAGTAATTTTTGATGTCCTCCCTCGAAAAAATCAGTCCTTTGTTAAAGGCATTGATGTAGAAACCGGAATCTTCTTGTGCATAGATCAACACAAACAAGTTGGGGAGATTGACTCCATGAATAGGCAAACCTAATTTCTTGGCAACCAACAGGTAGATGCTGCACAAGCTGATGGGATTTCCTTTTTTGGATTCCAGCACCATGGATAGCATGCTGTTACTTGGAGAATGGAAATTTTTGGTGTTGCCCGAAAACTGGAGCTGCTTAAACAACACATGATTGAGGATTTTCACCTGGTCCAAAGCCTGCAAATCCGGCGCAAAAAAGGTCCAAGCCTCCACGTAAAGCTGATGAATTGCAGCTTGTAAAGTTTCCAACTCCAAATCGGGATACTGGTAGGTATTTAAGATCCAAAGACCCTCCAAAAGGTCTTGATTTTCGGAATCTCTCCATTCCTGCAATCGCTGTTTGACCAAGCCAAACTGCAGGTCATGCACCAGGTCCTCCAATTCCTTCTGCAGGACCGGGTTAAAACTCTCCTCCCATTTTTGTTCGAGGATCGGAATCACCGCTGCACCCAGTCCAACTAGTTTCTCCCGTACGTGCTGCTTTACTTCCCAATCGGAGTCGTCCAAAAGAGAGATCAATGCATCAAGTTGTGAAGGAGAAAGCATGGATTAAAAATCTAGTAGATGGGATGACTCGAGCTGGGAATTTACGCCCGAATCTTTTGTTCAATTTATAAAAAAAACCTTCCTGAATCCAAGAAGGTTTTTCCTAGAGGTTCAAGAAAAAATCAATTCATTTCAATTTCACTTTTGTAGTCCTTGATGGATCGGTAAATCGCCGAAGCCATGTACTCTTGTCCTTCTTTGGTCATCAAAAAGCGCTCTTCTTCGGTATTGGACAAAAACCCAAGTTCCACCAATACACTTGGCATGGAGGGCGTCCAAAGCACATAAAATGGGCCTTGCTTCACTCCACGGCTTTTGCGGCCGACATTATCACGGAACTGACTTTCAATACGGTCTGCTAGGGTAATGCTATTCCCGATGTAGGCTTTTTGCATCAGGTTAAACATCATGTAGGACTCCGGAGAGGTTGGATCAAACCCTTCGTATTCTTCCTTGTAGTTTTCCTCTAGTAGAATAACCGAGTTTTCTTTTTTAACAATATCAAAATTGGCTTCAAAGTGTTTGTTTCCCATCACAAATGTCTCCGTTCCAAATGCCGACTTGTTGGCAGCCGAATTGGAGTGAATGGACACGAAAAGATCCGCTTTGTTGACATTGGCAATGTTGGGTCGTTGCTTCAGCGTAGGAAAGCTATCGTCGGATCTCGTATAAATGACCTCTACGTCAGGCATGTTCTCCTTGATGTACTTTCCTACCAATAGGGTTACAGCTAAGTTGATGTCTTTTTCTCTTGCTTTGGAACCAATATTTCCTGGGTCGCTTCCTCCATGTCCTGCATCGAGTACGATTTTTTTCATCCGAAAAGCAGGCATCATTGTTTCATTGGGAATGAATCCTCCAAACAAAAAAGGAACGAGGATAAGAAACCTTAACAGATTTTTTTTGGTATTAAATCTTTCCATGAGGGCAATCGAGTTAACTTTACACGAAATTAATTTCAAAAATACTAAAAGCGAAAGCACGGGTGGCGAGTTTCAGAGTTCTTTTTTTAGTCCTGGTTGCAAGTTGGTGTGTTCACCTAACCGCTTCAGCACAGCAAACAACTCGCCCTCAGCGAGAAAGGAGGGGCATCTCTCCTATCCCAGCTACAGCTTTGAGAGGTGATACTACCCTAGCCAAACAAGATACACTCGCTCTCCTCGACTCGGCAAAAAATGTGCCTAAAAGTGATATTGAAACCGAAATTCTTTATTACGCCGAGGACAGTATCATTACAGACTTCTCCGAGAACAAAGTTTACCTCTACAAAAAAGCCTGGTTTGAATACGGAAAAATGCGACTCGATGCCGACCGCATCGTGATCGACTGGAAAAACTCGGAACTCTACGCCTACGGAATTGCAGATAGTTTGGGTGTGGTGTCTGGCAATCCCTTCTTCAAAGACGGCAACTCGGTTTACGAGATCCGCAAAGAGATGCGCTACAACTTCAAAACCCAAAAGGCAATCATCAAGGATGTAGTCACCGAGCAGCAAGATGGGGTACTTCGTGGGACCACCATCAAGAAAACTGAGGATGGGAGCGTATACCTAGATCATGGCTACTACACCACCTGCAAACTGACCAAGCCCCACTGGCACATCTCCTCCTCCAAAATCAAATCCATTTCGGGAAAACAAGTCGTATCTGGACCGTTCAACCTTTACTTCAATGGCATCCCCACCCCACTTGGTTTGCCTTTTGGATTGATTCCTGATACCCCCGAAGAGAAAGCATCGGGTATTATCTTTCCATCCTACGGTAGGGAGCAGGTTCGAGGATTGAGCTTGAGGGATCTCGGTTATTACTTTGCCTTCAACGACTACATTCACCTTCGTGTCACAGGAGATGTGTATTCCAAAGGAGGGTGGGGTATCAAATCCCAATCCATTTACACCAAGAAATACCGATACAGCGGTGGCTTTAACATGGACTTTCAAAAATTTGTCAGCCCAGAGACGGAACTCACTCCGCTCAACTACAATACCTTTCGCGTGCAATGGAACCATAGCCCCATCACGCGAGGAACAGGCAGATTTTCCGCTTCAGTCAATGCGGGTTCGACGAGTTATTTCAATAACGTAGTCAACCCAAACAACTTTGCCAATAATGTGACAGGAGATCTAAGCTCGAATATTTCCTACTCCAAAACCTTTGCAGGCACCCCCTTTTCCATGTCGGCCAACCTTCGACACTCCCAAAGTGTGCAAACTGGTGAAGTACGATTGGATCTACCGACCATAGGCATCAACATGAATCGGCAGAGCCCCTTTCAAAATGTCAAGTTTGAGCCGCTCAAAACCTTGAATATTGCCTGGAACTTTAATCTCCAAAACTCCATTACCAACCGAATCAAAACCTTTGGGCAAGCCAATCAAGTGGATGCACCCGAAACCATTCCATTCAACATGGATAACCTCGGTTTGCTGCTTAGAAATGGAAACAATGGAGCCCGAAACACCATTCCAATCAGTTCCAATTTCTCCTTATTCAAGTACTTTACAGGTACCGCTTCGGCCAACTATACCGAGCTCTGGTACATGCAGCGCTACAACTATAGCTACAACTCCACCACGGAGAAGGTGGAGCAGGTGAAGGAAGATGGTTTTAATCGGGTAGGATTTTACAACACTTCCTTTGCGATGAACACCAACTTTTATGGCTTTTACAACTTCAAGCCATCGGGCAAATTGCAAACCATTCGCCACCACATGGCCCCTACTGTGGGTTTCAATTTCAATCCTGACTTTTCAGATCCCATCTACGGCTATTACCAGGAAGTTCAATCCGACAAATCTGGAAGAATCACCCGCTACTCCAGACACCAAGGGATGATCTTTGGGGATGCTCCACTTGGGGAATCCAGAGCCTTGAGTTTGGGTCTTCGAAATGTAGTGGAAGCCAAAATCAAAACACAAACAGACAGTACGGAAGGAGAATTCAAGAAAATTCCACTTTTGGAATCCTTCAACATCAATACCGCTTACAATTTTGCTGCAGACTCCTTTCAACTCTCCCCTATCCAGCTCTCCGCACGAACGACCTTATTTGAGCAAAAGCTATCCGTCAACGTAAATAGCACCATCGACCCCTATGCCACGCTCAGCACGGTTGAATCAGATGGTACTACTCGTTACAGCAGTAGCCAAGAATTTGCTTGGAAGAAGGGACAGGGCATCGGAACGATCCGAAATGCTTCCTTAAACCTAAATGCCTCTCTCAATCCACAAAATGGCCAAAATCCTGGGGAGGTGCGAGATGAGTTGACTCAGGATTTTATCCAGCGCGGGGGTATTATGAATGCTTTTGTGGAAAATGAAATCAACCGAATCGTGGCAGACCCAAGCCAATACATCGATTGGGAAATTCCGTGGAACTTGACGGTAGGCTACAATCTCGCGTATGCAAAGCAGGTCAACAACACCACAAACATCACCCAAGCCATGAATGTGAGTGGAGACTTGTCCATCTCCGAAAAATGGAAGGTAAATTTTAATACGGGTTATAATTTTGATTCCAAAGAAATCACCCAAACCATGATTGGCATTGCCCGAGACCTCCACTGTTGGCAGATGAATGTCAATTGGGTTCCATTCGGAAGATTTACTTCCTACAACATTGACATACGTGTCAAGTCGAGCATTTTGCAGGACCTAAAAGTATCGAGAAGAAGAACCTTCTTTGATTTTTAAGCTAAGAAATAAACCTTTCGGGACCTCATTCTCGTTAGGAATACCACATCCCTAATTTCTACACTACCTGCTATGAATTTCCGCATCCTTTCGATTTGCTTTGGGCTCTTTTTTGCGAGCATTCTCTTCCCAAGTACAGCTTCTGCACAACTCAAAAAGGTGCTCGACAAGGTAAGTCAAGCCACAGTCGGATCATCCAACCCTTCCCCAATTGAAATGGCCAATGGCCTGAAAGAGGCCTTGGAAAAAGGAACTGGCCTAAGCGTGGATCGCCTCAATCTAGAAAATGGATTTCTAGGGAACCCCGCCATCAAACTCCCCTTTCCTGAAGAAGCCATCCAAGTGGAGCGTAGCTTACGGAAAATTGGTTTGGGCAACCTCTGTGATCAGCTCATCACGAGCATCAATCGTGCTGCGGAAGATGCAGTAAAGGAGGCGAGGCCTCTTTTCACCCAAGCCATCAAAGAAATGACATTTAAAGATGTGCAAGGTATTCTCCTAGGCTCAGAGCGTGCCGCTACCGATTACCTACAGCAAAGTACCACGGCTGGACTGAAAGTCAAATTCGCTCCTCCTATTCAAGCTAGTCTACAAAAAGTCGGCGCCACTGCCCATTGGGAATCAGTCATGACACGGTACAACAAAATTCCTTTGGTAAAACCGGTAACGACCGATCTCACCGCCTACGTGACCGATAAAGCGCTGCAAGGATTGTTTGTGGAGATCGCCAAAGAAGAATTAGCCCTGCGGAAAAATAGCAATTTGAGATCTAGCCCCCTGCTCCAAAAAGTTTTTGGGTTTGCGGATGCACAGAAAAAGTAAGTTGCTTACGGTTGACAGACCACGATCCACAGCCCACCTAATTGAACCTCAAACCTTATTTTGTCTGGTTAATGGTGAAAAAGGAGATTATCAGATACTAGAATTAGTCCTATTCAAAAACTGAATTTTTAATGAAAAAAATCTTTTTGCTCCTGTTCGCTTTTTGGATTAGCGGCTATTCAATTGCTCAATCGGATTCGCACAAACTTGTTGTTCAATCATTTCAATTAAATTATAATGAAGAAAATTACGATCTGATTTTTGAGAATTTTTCTCAGGAAATGAAACAAGCCCTACCCCTAGAAAACACAAGGCAATTCCTGAATAATTTAAAAAATCAGGCAGGAAAAATCGAAAAATTAGAATTTGTAACCTTTCAACAAGGAACTTACGCGGTCTATAAAACAAAATTTGAAAGGGCTTTGATCGCTATCAATATTTCCCTTAATGATCAAAATAAAATCAATGGGTTTTTCATCAAACCCTATGAAAACTCAACACAAACAGGGGAAACAACCCTTGATGAGTTACATGGATTCCCTGAGGAAATTCGTTCAATCATTTTTGCGAAAACGAAAGATTTACCAAATCAAGCTCGCCTTTCCATTGCCATTATCCAAAATGGAGAAGTGAAAAATTACGGTGTGAAAAAATTTGAGGACAAAATACTCCCAGACGAAAATCACAGCAATCTTTTTGAAATTGGATCGATCACAAAAGTTTTTACTTCGAGTGTATTGGCATCACTTGTTCAAGAAAACGAACTTGGATTGAAAGAGGA
>JBEDEY010000070.1:0-2717 GCA_041175425.1 Bacteroidota bacterium
CTAAAGTAAAAACCACCTTTTTTTGTCAGAATTGCGGAGCGCAGAGCCCCAAGTGGACTGGTAAGTGCCCTTCCTGTGGGGAGTGGAACACCTTTGTGGAGGAAATTATCCAAAAAGAAGAACCTGGAAAAGGAAGCTGGAAACCGCAGGGAACCGGACTCAAAAAGGCGAGCACACCCAAGAAAATTGATGAGGTCAACTACGAGGAGCAGCCCCGCTGGATTACTTCCGATCCGGAACTGGATCGGGTGTTGGGTGGAGGCATTGTCTCAGGTTCACTGGTGCTGATTGGGGGCGAACCAGGAATTGGGAAGTCCACACTAATGCTTCAGATAGCTTTGACCCTAAAAGGCAAGAAAGTGCTTTACGTATCTGGCGAGGAAAGTGAAGCACAAATTAAAATGCGTGCAGATCGAATGGCTGCCAAAAACCCAGATTGCTATGTGCTTTCTGAGACGAATACCCAACAGATTTTTCAGCAAATCGAGGCGCTCAACCCTGATTTTTTGGTCATCGACTCCATCCAAACGCTCCACAGTCAATACGTAGAATCTGCAGCCGGATCGGTTTCTCAAGTGCGTGAATGCACGGCAGAACTGATGAAGTTTGCCAAGGAAACAGGAACCCCCGTATTCCTGATCGGCCACATCACCAAAGATGGTTCCATTGCTGGCCCTAAAGTACTGGAACACATGGTGGATACCGTCTTGCAGTTTGAAGGGGATCGGCACCTGACCTACCGCATCTTGCGAACCTCCAAAAACCGATTTGGTTCCACCCACGAACTCGGCATCTATGAAATGCGCGCAGAGGGACTTCGAGCAGTCTCCAACCCTTCCGAAATCCTACTTACCCAGCGAGAAGAGGTGCTCAATGGCGTAGCGATCGGTGCGATGCTAGAGGGTAACAGGCCTCTTCTGATTGAGATTCAGTCCTTAGTCAGTCCAGCGACCTACGGCACCCCGCAGCGAAGCAGTACAGGACACGATGCCAAGCGACTCAACATGCTTTTGGCAGTATTGGAAAAGCGGGGAGGCATGCGCCTCGGACAGCAAGATGTGTTTTTGAATGTGGCAGGGGGTCTTCGTGTAGATGATCCCGGACTAGATTTGGCGGTCTGCGCCTCGCTGATTTCGAGTTACGAGGATACGCCTGTGTCGGAGCAGATTTGCTTTGCTGGCGAGGTAGGCTTGGGCGGAGAGATCCGAGCGGTCTCTCGCATTGAAAATCGCATCGCCGAAGCGGAGAAGTTGGGATTCAAAAAAATAATGGTTTCCAAGTATGCCGTCAAAGGAATGGATTTGAGCAAGTACAAAATTCAAATCATCCAAGTGAGCAAGCTGGAGGAGATGTATCAGTTGATTTTTTAGGGAAACCTAGTGTTGAAAACCACCAGAGTCGGGCCTTTAGCATAGTGAATTGGGACTCTATCGAACGAGAACCAAAAAACCACGGCCACGAACTAGGTAGGTTTTTTAGCCGTGGCAAATTTCATCCAGTTTGTGCAACTTACAGGCCCAAACCACCCGCCCATGAAAGCCCTTTTGACTATCGGACTCCTCGTACTATCGAATACATTTATGACCTTAGCCTGGTACGGACATTTGAAGTTTGCCGAATGGAAATGGTTTAGCAAGCTGGGCCTGATTTCTATCATTTTGATTAGCTGGGGGATAGCCTTGTTTGAATACCTATTCCAGGTTCCTGCCAATAAAATGGGGTATATCGGAAATGGAGGACCCTTTTCATTGGTCCAACTCAAGGTGATTCAAGAAGTCATCACGCTACTTGTATTTATGGGGTTCACGCTTGCGGTCTTCAAAACCGAGACATTCAAAATCAATCACTTGATTGGTGCAATTTTCTTGGTGCTGGCAGTTTATTTTATGTTTAAAAAATAATTCTTCTCCTTACGCTTTATGTCCCCTACTAACCCAATCCCCGACCAATCCCTAGACCCCAAAGATTGGGAAGCCATGCGTAGCCTTGGCCATCAGATGGTCGATGACCTCATTGACTATTGGGCAGGTATCCGTGAGCAAAAAATATGGAGACCCATCCCGGACGAGGTAAAAGTAGCGTTGGACCAGCCCATTCCAGAACAGGGACAGTCCCCCGAAGAAGTCTACCGGGAATTTAAGGAGAACATTTTCCCCTACAATAAAGGCAATGTGCACCCCCGCTTTTTTGCTTGGATTCAAGGCACGGGTACGCCTATGGGTACCTTTGGCGATTTGCTAGCTTCGGGGATGAATCCCAATACTGCGATCGGCGAGCATTCGGCGATGTATGTGGATCGGCAGGTAGTCAACTGGTGTAAAGAGTTGATGAACTTCCCTGCTGACGCCTCGGGGATTCTAGTTAGTGGAGGCTCTATGGCCAATATTACGGCACTTACGGTTGCTAGAAATTCCTTCGGGGAAGAAAAAATTCGTCATAAAGGACTCAAAGCTGCCTCAGGTCAACTGCTCATTTACTGCTCGGTAGAAACGCACTCTTGCGTCCAAAAGGCCGCAGAAATCATCGGGCTAGGATCGGACGGAGTTCGAAAAATTCAAGTGAATGAACAGTATCAGCTCGATACTGCTGCCCTAATAACTCAAATCGAAGCGGACCTGAAGGCAGGATTCCTTCCTTTCTGCGTGGTAGGTACAGCTGGCACGGTCAATACGGGCGCCATTGACCCGATGGAGGAATTGCTAGAAATTTCGAAAGAA
>JBEDEY010000071.1:0-4966 GCA_041175425.1 Bacteroidota bacterium
TTACTCACGAAGCCTTTACACCACTCGTGTCGGTGGTTCCTTTGCAGCTGTTTTCGTACCACATCGCCGTGATGCGTGGCTGTAACGTGGATCAACCTCGAAACCTGGCCAAGTCGGTGACGGTGGAGTAATTGAAATGATAAATCTCAACTACTTTTTTCATCCGGAACGAGTAGTCTAATTCGAAAAGTGCTTTGCAACCATCCTTAGGTGACCAAAGCACTTTTTTTAGTGCCTAAATCGAAACTGAGGTAGGTGGTGATTTTGCCTAACTAGAGAAAATACTACTTTTGGGTAAAATTAGAGTCCCGGACTAAGCGTCATGCATGTTATGGTTTGGGGGGTATGAACTAATTTCAGTTCCAAAAAAATCATCTGTGGAGTCCAAAATAAAATTGATCGGTAAGGGCATTTTTTTCTTAGCAGTGGCTTTGTGCACGATCCCTATTTCCTTTGGACAAGGGAAGTATTTTAGGTGGTTTGATGCTGGATTGAATACGCGAGTTCGCCTTGACTTATCTGTAGGCCAGCTTGAAAAAGAAGCCTTACCGGGGAGTTGGCAGCCTTTTGGGGAATTAATTCAGCTTGATTCAGGGATGCTTTCCCACCTACCTCCAACGCTTTCCAATCACTATTTTTATTCAGTAGACAAGCAACTGTTGCTCCTCACTGTCGCTGGTACGGGACAGGTCTATGAATTGGATTTTTCAACCCGCGTGCTAAAAAGAATAGACCGAACTTTTTATTCGGGCTACAACTTTGGAGCAGAAGTTTTTGAACGAAATGGGGCCATATACAGTGTGGGAGGGGTAGGATTTTGGGCTTACAGTAAAGCAATTACCTATTTTGATACAAATTCAGCGGAATGGCAGGCAGTGCGCCCTAAAAACCCAGGCCCAGCGTCCATTTTTAATGGATACCAAGGCTATTCCAAATCAGCAGATAAATTTTTCACAGGGGGTTCGGAAGAAGGAGAATTTTTAGAAAATGTTCCTTTGGGGCTGAACACGAATTTTTATGGCTATGATTTTACATCGAATTCGTGGGAGGTTCTGGGGGAAATAAACCCGCTGTTACTGAAAGACCGAAGTCGTGAGTTGGCTTGGAATGGAACCTATTTCATTCAGTTTTCGAGGGAGAAGGTCTATTTGATTGATCCAATAAAAAACGAAATTTTCGAGCACAAGAGTGTCACGGAACAGTTTCAAGGAGGAGAATTTAGGTTTGTTGCAGGCGACACGGTGTATTGTTACTGGGATTTAGAGAATGGGTCTTTAAGCAAATTTTCAATTTCTGAAATTCAATCCAAGGCCAGTTATGCCGGTGCTTTTTACAATCCTCCCCCTTCTTTGCTGGTGTACTATCTATTGGGTGGAGGGGCTGTACTTCTGCTTATTGGAATTTTGATTTATCGTAACAAATCAAAGAAGGTATCTCAGATTCAGTTTGATGAGCAAGAAACGGTATTGTTAAAATCTTTACTGTCGCTTTCTCCGGGATGTCATCTCTCTACGGTGGAGGTAAATGAGCTTTTAGGATTGTCCACTAAAACTCTTGAGAATCAACGGAGGATTCGATTGAATACGATCTCCCAACTGAATCAAAAAATTCAACTCTTTTACCAAGTAGATCAGGGTGTAGAGCGCCAGGCTTCCCCAGATGATAAGCGACAATCGAGGTATTCGTTGAGTGCTGAAGCACAAAGGTGTTTGAAGGAGTATTTCCAATAATTCGCCCCGCTGTCCCTGATTTTGACGGTAAGAGGGCCTTTTATAAATAGGTGAATAACGCAAATCACCTAATTTTTTGTTTGCTGCCTGCTTTGGTTTTTTAGTTTTAGGTAATTCTTGTATTACCCACCAATCACCCAAATCGCAGTTAATTATGAAACAAATTAAGCTAGTCGTCTATGTACTTGCTGGGCTAATAGCCTTGTCCTTTTTCTTTACCTGGTTTACTGCCTCCGCTAGTGTGTCTATAACAGATGGGGGTAGTTCGGACGCCTCCCAATCCATTATTGGAATTTTTTCTGGGGAAGGATTCTTAGGATTACTTCTTTTGGGCGCTTCCCTCTACATGTTTCACAAGGAAATCAAATATGCCTTTTTGCCTGTTGCCTTCAATTTGGTGAATGCGCTTGTGATTCTTTATGTGACCACAGGAGTAAAATATAGTTCGAGTTCATGGGCCGGTTCTGTAAAATCTGGTTTGTATCCTGGAATTGGGGTGTACCTTTTTTTATGGATCTCTACGCTACTTCTAGGGGTGTTGCTGGTCAAGGAATTCAAGCCTGAGCTATTTGAAAAAGGAGGAAAAATTGACAACATGAGCTTTTTGGACGCCATAACCAATGAGTATGTTTTAGGTGGAGTCATTCTTGCCTTGGAGGTTTGGTGTAGCAATAATATTTCGGGATTTAATAACTTTTCAGGGTTCTTAATGGGGGTACTATTTTTTGTAGCAGCGCCTTATTATTTGGCCAAACTGGGAAAGTTTGCTATGATCCAAAATCTAATCTTGTCGCATGTCCCAGTGTATGTGTTGATTCTAGTTTTTGGTTTTCTAGACCTAAACAACTATGAATACGCCCTTCATTCCGTGGGAGAAAGCTTTTTTTCCATCACCTTAATTGCAATAGTCTATGAGTTTGTAATGCGAAAGAAAAGCGAATTGATCCCTGAGAAAGCCCGTGAGATTATTGAAAAATTAGATTTGAAAAAAATTGTAGGGATTTTGGGGGTAGTGGTACTCCTCTTATTTGCAAAGCAATTTCTTACCAGTACTTCAAATGAAGTCGAGTCGACCGCAGAAGCGACTACTGAGGAAGTGGTAGAGGAAGCTCCGGCTGCTATTCAAGAGGAAGAGGTAGTACAAGAGGAGGAGGAAAGTTCCTATTCTGAGCCGAGCCCTGAACCAGCAGTTGAGGCAGCTCCAGCCACTCCTCAAAAACAAGACGTGCAATTGTACTCCATCAAGGATCCAGATGGGTATACCAATTTGAGAGCTACTCCTGGAGGAGCAGTAATTCGAAAAGTAATGCAAAACGAGAGGTTTGAACTACTTGAACCCGGTGAGACCCATTCCAAGATTAAATTGCCGGATGGCACGACAGGATTTATCCATAATTCAAGGATAGTTCCAGCGAATTAATTCTCCGTATCTCATGCGCATCCCTTTAGCTAAGTTTGCCCCGAAAAAGATCCTTTGGTTCCTTACTTGTGGATTGGTTTCTCTTTTCCTCTCCTGCTCCCCATTTGAAACGAAGGAATCGGATGAATTCGAGGACCTGTTGGAACAGAACCTAGAAGAACTCGAGCCCGATCAGGTGGGTTTTTTGATCAAGATTCCTTGGGAATTGTACCAGTCTTGTGATTTGAATCAAGTTTTAACCCCGGAGACGCTAAAGAATGGGGTTTTTACTTGGAGAGATTACCCACAACAGCTGCCAATCCCGTCTTCATTGGTTGAAAAACGGCCGATTTACATGTTGATTCTGTTCCAGAAGCTTTATTTTAGACAGGGGCGATTGGACAATGACATTGCGATTAACAGTAATGGCCAAATAGTAGACGATACCGAGGTGGTATACGATAACCTAGAAGTGCTTTCTGAGGAGGTTCGGCTATTTTCTACTACGGCATCCGGGGAAATTGAGCAGCAGGTGATGTTAGGCTATGAGGAAAATCCGGTGAACAGCTGGGGGATATTTAAACCCTTCAATTTGAATTGGGAGGGGGGAACCAATGAGCGGGTAGAATTTTACAGAGCGGATGACCCGCTTGCAAGGTGGTTATTTTATCGAATGAGATCCTATTCTAGTTTACAAGAGCTAGAGGCACTGCAGAAAAATAAAGAGGTCCAAGTCTTTAAGTTGGAAGGTGGATCCTTTACTCCTTCCAGTTTAACTGAAATGCAATCTTTAAAGCCGATCCCTACGCTCCCAGAAAACGCCTTGGATGTTGCCATGTCAGTAGAACGAAATTTCGAAGACGAAATGTATTCGTTCTCCACCGATTGTGAAAAGAAACCAGTAGCCCCTGTAGACGCAGAACAACTTCCGGATACGCTTGAGGAGCAGGAGCAGGCACCTGAGCCTGATTCTCCACCCTTGTTTTCAATTCAAGACCCGGATGGCTATACCAATTTGAGAGCTACTCCAGGGGGAGTGATTATCCGAAAAGTGCTTGAAAACGAGACTTTCGAAATTGTGGCCGAAGGGGAGACCCATTCTCAGGTGAAGTTCTCCGATGGGTCAACTGGGTTTATTCACAATTCAAGAATTGCTCCAATCAAGTAGCGTTAATTCCAAAAAAGGGGGATTTAAATGGGTTTTCCAGCGTTTTTTAACGCGCTAAAGAAGGGTTTTGCATGGGCCTCGAGTAGGTGATTTTTACCATGCGCAACCCTTCTGAAGCGGGAATAAACATGAAAATAAGTAGAAGTTGAGTTCCCTGCTACTTTCTAAAAAATTCCCTCATCTACCAAATTACCCGTAGGTTTCGATCAAGAAGGCTTTTAGATCATTTAGGGTTGCAAATCGCTCCTGGATGAGGGAGAAGGAGGGGGCATTGCTATTGAGTTTACTGCACCAGGCATGGGTTTCGAGCATGAAGATGCCATCCCAGTATCCATAACTTCCATCGGCTTCCTGACTTATTTCAATGGCTGTCCCCACAGACCTCAAAAAGGGACCAGCGGAACACTCGTACTTCTGGTCAAGATCAAGGTAGTTTTCAGAGAAATCATAGTCTTCACTAAACAGGTTGGATTCCCATCTTAAGGGAAAATTTCCCGAGATCCGTACAGGTGTGGGATCAAAATTTTCAACCACTGTGTCAACTAATTCAATTAATTCTTTTGTAGTAAAGGCTGCTTCCATGGCTGTTTTACAAAATTAAAGGTGCCTGATTTGGGTAATTAATACCGCTTTCAACGCATTGAATGGTGTAAGTTAGTTTAAATCCTT
>JBEDEY010000072.1:0-10833 GCA_041175425.1 Bacteroidota bacterium
TGCTCTACTTGGTGTGAGAAAAGGATAGCTCCATCCGCATCGGTTACCTCTACCGTTCCGGCAAATGGGATTTCGAACGTTTTGTCGTGGGAACCGTATTCCTCAGCCTTTTGAGCCATCAAACCCACATTGGGTACGGAGCCCATGGTGGCAGGGTTGAAGGCCCCATTTTTCTTACAAAAATCAAATACTGCCTGGTACACCCCTGCATAGCAACGGTCAGGGATGATCGCTTTGGTGTCTTGAAGTTTTCCTTCCTTGTTCCACATTTTACCCGAAGTACGGATCATGGCTGGCATGGACGCATCAATGATCACATCACTTGGCACGTGTAGGTTGGTGATTCCTTTGTCGGAATTCACCATGGCAACTGCTGGGCTTGCTGCATAGCAGGCATCGATATCTTGGAGAATCTCCGCTTTTTTGTCAGCAGGAAGTTTATCAAGGTTGGCCAATAGGTCCCCAAATCCATTGTTGACATCCACACCGATAGCTTCGAATGTAGCCCCATGCTTGGTAAATACGGGTTCAAAAAAGACTTTGACAGCGTGACCGAACAAAATAGGATCGGAAACCTTCATCATGGTTGCCTTGAGGTGTAAGGAAAACAAGACCCCCTTTGCTTTGGCATCTTCCTTTGCCTTTTTCAAAAAGTCACGGTACTGAGCGATGCTCAAGGTAGCCGCATCGATGACCTCGCCTTCTTGCACTTTCAAACCAGTTTTTAGCACTTCTTGTGTACCCGATGCACCATGAAGTGTGATGGTCAACTGGCTAGCATTAGCCATAGTATGTGATTGCTCAGAGCCGTAAAAATCTCCAGCTGCCATGCTGTCTACATGGGAACCGGAGTCCGCAGTCCAAGCACCCATGGAATGGGGATGCTTTCGCGCATAGTTCTTAACTGCCAATGGGGCACGACGGTCTGAGTTGCCTTCCCGAAGGACAGGGTTCACGGCCGAACCTTTGATTTTATCGTATTTTGACTTTGCAGTCTTTTCTTCTTCTGTTTTTGGCTCCTCTGGGTAGTCAGGCAATGCATATCCTTGACTTTGCAATTCTTTGATAGCAGCCTTCAACTGAGGAACGGATGCTGAAATATTGGGCAGCTTCACAATGTTGGCCTCGGGAGTGGTCGCCAGGTGGCCCAACTCAGCTAGGTCGTCGTTGATGCGTTGTGATTCGCTGAGGTATTCTGGAAAATTGGCAAGAATGCGGCCAGATAGTGAGATATCTCGTGTTTCTACTTGAATACCTGCCGTCTTGGTAAATGCTTGCACGATGGGCAACAACGAATAGGTAGCAAGTGCAGGGGCCTCATCGGTGAGGGTGTAGAGGATTTTTGGCGTCTTGGACATGGGCTCAGTGTTTAGCTAAAAATGAGTTCAATAGGTTGACCTAACTCCTTGTTTTGAATGCAACTCCTTGCAAAAACATTCCACACAAAGAGATTTAGGTCAACAAAAATACGAAAATCAAGCAGGATTTTGTTCCGTTTGTGGAAATCCTGCCTGCTGTGATCGTTAGGAATTTAGAATAAAGGGGTCGGCATCTTTCCAAGCGGGAAATTTGCTTCGGTATTCTCCCAAGGCCTTGGAATCAAGACTGATCACCTGAACTTGGTCTTGTTCACCAAGATCCAGCAATTTTTCTCCCTTGAAATCGTAGACTGCGGAATGCCCGTTGTAGGGGATCTGGTTTCCATCTATGCCCACTCGGTTTACCCCGATGGAATAGGAAAGGTTTTCGATGGCACGCGCAGGAAGTAGGGCGTCCCAGGCAGAAACTCGTGCTGCAGGCCACGAGGCCACGTAAAAAAGTAGGTCATAAGCAGCCTCGTCCTCTTTCCATTGATTGCGAGCCCATACAGGGAAGCGAAGGTCGTAGCAGATTTGCGGGCAGATCTTCCAGCCCTTCAGTTCAAATACAGGAAGTTGCGCTCCTGCTGCAAAACTAGCGTCCTCATTGGCCATGCGGAATAGGTGGCGCTTGTCGTAGTGTTGGGTGCTGCCAGTTGGAGCTACCCAGAGTAGTCGATTGTAGAAGTTTCCTCCTTCGGAAATGATGGCGCTACCGGTGATCACTGCACCGGTTTGTGCAGCCAGTTGCTTCATCCACTTGTGCACCTGCAGGTTCATCGGCTCAGCCAGCGCAGCTGACTCCATGGAAAAACCAGTAGCAAACATCTCAGGCAGCACAATCAGATCGCAATTGTCTTTTAGCGACCAGATTTTCTCCTCCAAAAGGGCCAAATTGGCCGTCTTGTCCTGCCAATGCAGGTCGGTTTGCACGAGTGCAACGCGGAGATCTTGCCTTTGCTGCATTATTTGAGGGGATAGATCATCCGGTAGTCGGTGGATACCTTGCCTTTGCTCACATCGATCAATTTGGATTGGATCATTCGCTTTTTGAGACCTTTCAGATAGTCGACAAATAAGATTCCTTCCAAGTGGTCGTATTCGTGTTGGATCACGCGGGCGGTCAATCCGCTAAACTCTTCCTCCTTCAGGTTCCAATTTTCGTCGTAGTATTCCAGGGTCAATTTTTCAGGACGGATGATTTCTGCCCGCACGTCTGGGATGCTCAGGCAACCTTCTTCAAAGCCAAAATTGTCTCCATACTCATCCAAGAGAATGGGATTGATGAATACCCGACGAATGCCTTTTTCCTCGTCATCCTCATCCAGCATCAAGGTACTGTCGATGACAAAAAGGCGGACCCCTTGGTTGATCTGAGGAGCGGCAAGACCTACACCCTGGGCATGGTCCATGGTGGCATACATGTCTTGGATCAATTGCGTCAGGTCGCTTCCTTCAGGCAGGTCTTCTGCTTCTTTTTTTAATACCGGGTTGCCGTAAGCGACGATAGGGTAAATCATTGTCTTTCTAAATAGGATTGTAAGATAATTGCAGCAGATACCTTGTCCAAGTTACCCGCCTTTTCCTTGCGGTCTTTTTTCTTGCTGCCCATGGCGATCATAGTTTGCATGGCCATTTTTGAGGTGTAGCGCTCGTCGATCAGCACCACTTTTTGTTCGGGAAATTCTAGCTCGAGCTTTTCTTTCAAGGCGAGCACCAATGGGGTCATTTCGTTGGCCTGCCCATTGAGTCGGGTAGGGTGTCCGAGTACCAAGACTTCTACAACTTCTTTTACGCAGTAGGCCTTGAGGTAGGGTATCAGTTTCGAAGTCTCGATGGTTTCCAGGGGATTGCAGGTGATCTGTAAGGGATCAGTTACTGCCAGGCCGGTACGCTTGGTGCCCAAGTCTATCGCTAGTACTCTGGGCATCAGTTGGTTTGTATTTGTTTGCGAATCTTTCGTAGGGCTTCTTTTTCCAATTCCACCGCTTTCGGGAAGAGGAGTTCATCCTCAATGCGTGCGTGGATGGAAAGTTCCTTCTCAAAATTTTGTAGCTCGTGGTAGAGCACCTTCATGGTCAAGGGAGCGTCTTCGGCCAACTCGTAGTTGTTGGTCAGTTTACGGATGCCTTCCATCTCGTCGTCATGGATCTCGTGGTGCTCGGCTAGGTACTGAATGGGATCTTTTTCCAGGATGGTCAAGGCATCTTGGGTACTAAACTCTCCTGCCTCAATGCTCTGGAGCAGGTCAATCCGATTGAATAATCGACTTTCCTCCTCGTGGATGTGGTGAATAAAATCTTCCACAAAAAGTGGGAAAAGAATGCGTAGGTCGGCTAGCAGCAATTCATATCCAGGTTCTGAAGCGATACCAGAGATCATGTTGGACAGGAAAGGGAGTTCCTGCCGCACAAAGTAATAGTGCTTCTTTTTCAGGTAGGCTACCAGCAGTTCGATGGGGTTGAGGTAAAGTTCCTCGAGGGATGGCTCCTTTTGCAGGGCCCAGCTTTCCAGTTCTGCAATGAGTTGCCGAGGATTGACCTTGTGCTTCAGGCACACCTTCTCGAGGGAGTCACTGGGATACTGGTAAAAGCTAATTCCAAAATAGTGCAGTACGGCAGCGAAAACATAGTTTTCGGAGACGAGTTCTCCTACTGTTGTTTTTTCTAGTGTCTTTCGAAACTGCATGTCACAAAAATAATTTTTTTTGAACTAAAAAAGGGAAATTTATGTCATCTTTATCTACTTTATTACGTGGGTAAATCAGTTAAAATACCCTAAAGTGGAAAGCAAATCCCCAAATTTCCAAGTCTTATTTGTTTATTCGAGAAGTTAATAGTTACCGCTGTGAGCCAACAAAAAAATACAAGCACTCAAATCCGTCTTCCACTGCTTCTTGCCCTGTCGATTGCGGGGGGGATTTGGATAGGCGCCACCTTTGCGGAGCCCAAGGGAAGTCAAAATGACCTAAGAGCCGCGCTTTACAAGTTGCAGGAGATCATGACCTACATCAACCGCGACTATGTGGACAGTGTGGATACCAACGAGCTCGTGGAGTTTGGCATTACCAAGATGTTGGAGAAACTCGATCCCCATTCCAGCTACATTCCTGCTAAGGATGCATCGCTCGCTCAATCCCAGTTGGAGGGTGAGTTTGATGGAATTGGGGTGGAGTTTGGGATCATCCGAGACACCATCTATGTTGTAGCTCCGCTGACAGGAGGTCCTTCCGAGGCCTTGGGCATCCAATCGGGAGACCAGATTATTTCCGTAGACGGCAAGACCGTGGCGGGCATTGGCATCACCAACCGGGAGGTATTTGACTACCTCAGAGGCCCTAGCGGCTCCAAGGTAGCCGTAGAGATCAAACGCAAGAATGCGCCAAGCTTGATTAAGTACTCGATTACTCGTGCCAAAATCCCACAATACAGCATCAATGCTACCTACATGGTAGACAAGGAAGTTGGATACATCAAGGTGACCCGCTTCGCGGCGACTACCTACGATGAGTTCCGAAAGTCGGTGGCAGACTTGCAGGCGAAGGGTATGAAGAAACTGATCATCGACTTGCAAGGCAACCCAGGAGGCTACATGGGTGCAGCGATTTACATGGTCGATGAGCTCCTTGGCGGCCGAGACCTAATTGTGTCACAGGTAGGTAAAGTTAGTCAGTACAACAACAAGGCATATGCTTCCAAGCCGGGCATGTTTGAGGAGGGTTCGGTGATCGTATTGATCAACGAAGGTTCTGCCTCTGCTTCGGAGATTCTAGCAGGAGCGATCCAAGACAACGATCGTGGACTGATTGTAGGAAGAAGGTCCTTCGGAAAAGGCTTGGTGCAGATGCCGATAGACTTATCCGATGGTGCCGAGCTACGCTTGACGATTGCGCGCTACTTTACGCCTTCAGGCCGATCCATTCAAAAGCCCTACGACAGTGACTACGAGGCCTATGAAACAGACCTTAACAATCGATACGAGAAGGGCGAGTTTTTCTCTGCCGACAGCATACAGTTTAACGACAGCCTCAAGTACAAAACCAAAAAGGGTCGTACCGTCTACGGCGGTGGAGGCATCATGCCGGACTACTTTGTACCCCTCGATACCACGATGAATAGTGCTTATGTCAACAAGCTCTTTTCGACGGATGCATCACGGGAGTACCTGCTCGACTATGTAAGCAAAAACAAGAGCAAATTTTCCAAGATCTCCGTAGAAGATTATTACAAGACTTTCAAGGTAAGCGATGCGATGTTGATGGACTTGGCGGACTTTGGTAAAAAGAACAAGGTGGAATTTGATGCGAAGGATTTTGCAAAGTCCAAGGAGTACCTCCGCATCTTGATCAAGGCGCACCTAGGACGACAGCTCTACGACGATAGCGCCTTCTACAAGGTCATCAACGACATCAATGAGGTCTACCAGCAGGCGATCAAGCTGTTTGGAGAGGCGGATAAGATTGCGCTGGCAAAGAACCTTTGAGGTCTCCAAGACCTCGAAGGTTTTTTTGATTTAAATCCTTCGAGGTTTGAAAAAATAGTTTCCCGCAGAGTGATAATTATTTAAATCTTCGATGCCGCTCCTCTGGAGCTTGCCTAAAATACACTTCACGTTTTCTGTTAACATATTACCCCCGTAATTCTGCGGGGCAGGCACCTCCGGGGCAAACATCCATTATTATCCATTTTCCGATTTGTCGCTTAGTCGGAAACCTGCTCCGGAGGAAGTCTATCCCGCAGAATTGCGGGGCAGCATGTTAATAGAAAATCAGAAATTCAACATCTGGTGCGCTCCGGAGGTGCGCTATTTAAATCCTTCGAGGTCTGAAAAAGATAAAGTTGTATTCTGGAATTAAATCCTTCGAGGTCTGAAAAAGACCTCAAAGGATTACTTCACCACGATCAATTCCGAAGTTGGTACGCGGAAGCGTTCCCCATAAATTCCTTCGGGCATTCCTTTGCCGCAGGCGATAATCATGGCAATCTCAGATCCAGCAGGTAGGTTGAGGAGCTTTTTGACCCGCTTGGAGTCAAAGCCTTCCATAGGGCAGGTGTCGTAGCCGGCCGCTTTCATGCCCAACATAAAGGTCATGCTTGCAAGGGAAGCACTTTTGTGAACGGAGATGCGAACAGCCGTTTCACTTACCTCCCGCACCATGGGCTTGCTTAGGCCTTGCGTGATCGCAATTAACTTTTTGACAAAGGACCATCCCGGAAATTTGTTGTATAGCATGGGCACCAGTTTGCCGTAGTAGCGGAGTGCCAACTTCACTTTTTTATCCCCTTCTCCGGAGGAGGAAGCTGTGATAAAGTCAAAATTGGCTTTGGCATGGGCCTTCCATCGGTCACGGCGGGTGAGTACCAGCACCAACTCCCGAGCGGTAGTGGCAGCTTTTTGTCCCATGCAGAGCTGGGCTAGGCGATCTTTGAGTGGAGAGTATTCCGGTACCCGCACAAACTGATAGAGCTGCAGGTTGGAGCTGTTGGGGGAAAGGATGGCCGCCTCCAAGCATTTTTGAACGATGGTGCCATCAAAATTGTCGGTTTGGTCGAAAACGCGCACAGATCTGCGCTGGCTTACTGCCTCAAAAAAATTCAGGTCCTGTTTCATTTGCTACTTTTAACTTTTTTTGGTTGGTAAAGATGGCCATAATTTTGAAGTTTACGTTTCAGAATTTAAACCTGATTTTGCCTATGTTTTTTACGCTCATTCGCCTGCAATACCTGAAGAGTGTTCGCTCCACTAGTTTTGCGAAAAGTGCGCTCGCCACGGGATATTTGGTATTTATTGCGCTGCTGCTATTGAGCTATGTGTTTTTGGCAGGCTTATTTCTCGGGCGAATTATTGACATGCTGGCCGAGGGCAAGGAACCCATTGCCTTTCTCAATTCGATTTTGATCTACTTTTTTCTTGGGGAATTTATGTACCGCTACTTTATTCAAAAGTTGCCGGTCGTGGATCTAGAAAGTTTACTCCACCTCCCCATCGGGAAAAAGAAAATCGTATCAATCCTATTGCTACGCTCTTTTCTATCTCCCCTCAATGTCATCGCCTTGCTTCTCTTTTTGCCCTTTGGGGTGGAGGCTGTGCAAGAGGAATATGGTCTGCTGGGCTTGCTGTCCTGGTTGGGCACGCTGTTGGGAATAAGTTGGTCCCTGCACTGGTTTATGCTTTGGTTCAAGCAGCGCTTTGAAGACAGCTTGCTGGGCCTAGGGCTGGTTTTTGTGGTGGTCCTACTTTCTGGAGGATCTACCTACCTGGGTTGGTTCAATGTAGGCGCTATCGTCGCTCCTTTCTTTACAACAGCTACGCAAAGCATGTTCCCTGTGGTAGGCGTACTAGGCCTGCTGCTTGCCCTATTTGTGATTTGCTACCGGTATTATGTGTCCCATGCCTACTTGGAAGAGTTGGGAGAGGAGGAATCGTACCAAGTTTCAGGTCAGGGATTTGGCCTTTTTTCTCGCTTTGGAGTGGCTGGGGAGCTGGCCAACCTGGAGTGGAAGTTGATTCTGCGACACAAGAAAAGCCGCACGTATCTGATGCTATCCGCCTTCTTTTTGTTGTATGGGCTGATCTTCTACACCAATCCCGCCTATCAGACTGAATCAGGGATTTCACCCATTTACATATTTGTGGGCGTGTTCATTACAGGGATTTTCATGATTCAGTATGGGCAGCTGTTTTTGAGTTGGAACTCTTCCAATTTTGATTTTTTTCTAATGCAAAAAGGAGGCTTGGAAGCCCTGATTCGGGCCAAATACCTGCTCTTTCTCGGAGTTTCTGGGGTTTGTTTTTTGGCTTCGGTGCCCTACGTGTACTTTGGCTGGGACATTTTGCTGGTGCATGTGGCCACCTTCCTGTTCAACTGTGGCATTCTGGTGCATGTCATTCTTTATGTCGCGTTGTGGAAGCCTAAACCCATGGACCTCAACAAGGGGGCCATGTTTAACTACGAGGGGGTAGGGGCTGCGCAATTCCTGATCATCCTTCCCTTGATGGCGGGACCGTACTTAGTGTATCTCCCTTTTTCCTTTTTAATCAATGATTACGCCGGTTTGCTGGCCTTGGGGATCACTGGACTCGCAGGCATCCTTGCTTTTGGTCCGCTCTCTCGACTCGTGACGCAACGGCTTTTGGCCAACCGATTTGAAATTTCATCTTCCTTCCGACAAGAACTATGATACAGGTATCCCAACTTAAAAAGCAGTATAAAGAAGCCGTCGTACTCGATATCCCTGAATTGGAAATTGCCAAGGGAGAGTGCTTTGGTCTAGTGGGCAACAATGGTGCTGGCAAGACTACCCTTTTTCGCATCATGCTGGACCTCGTACGAGCTACAGCAGGTCAGGTAACCTTTTTGGGAGATGATGTGAGCAAAACGGAGAACTGGAAGTCCCAAGTAGGTGCCTACTTGGATGAGCAAATGCTCTTGGCCTTTTTGACTCCGGACGAGTACTTTGAGACCTTGCGCAAGATCTATGGCCTTTCGGAGGCAGACCTGCTGCTGCATTTGAGCAAGTTTGAGGAGCTCTTCAATGAAGAGGTACTGGGCAAAAAGAAATACATCCGCGACCTATCCAAGGGAAACCTAAAGAAGGTGGGTATTGCTGCGGCGATGCTTGGACATCCCCAGGTGGTCTTTTTGGATGAGCCTTTTGAAAACTTAGATCCGAGTTCCCAGATTCGCCTGAAGAAACTGATCCTTTCCGAGTTGGCCGCTTCCAAAACCACCTTTTTGATCTCCAGCCACGACCTGAACCATGTCACCGATCTATGCAATCGCATTGTACTCTTAGAAAAGGGCAAGGTGATCCGTGACTTGCGCGAGAAGGGAGATATGCTGAAGGAGCTGGAAGCGTATTTTGTGGGGGAAACTCCAGTTGGAGCGCTACAGTCAATTGCCAATAATTTTTTTAATGCAAAGTCATAAAATGAATTTTTGGTTTACTTTTGGGCATGTGGCCGGCCCTGTCAATTCTATCTTTTTTTGTTGGAGGAGTATTGCTTTTGCTCGTTTCCGTTTCCCTAGTGGATACCAAGCGGAATCTCAAATCGAGTATCTTTTTTTTAGCCATATTGACGATATCTGGCATACAACGCGTAGCCTTTGGCTTGTCTAGTTTTCAGGTTTTGGGTCCACTTGAAAACCCATTTGAACAATCACTTCTTTTTGCCTTCTTCATCCCGCCGATCTATTATCTTTTTTTTGAGGGACTATTGCATCAAAAAATTTCGAGAAAAAACCTTCCGCTACATTTTGGGCTTTCTTTCCTGGTTGTGGGCCTGAGCCTAGGATTAGATTGGAACAAATCAATCAATCAAACTGTATTTTTAATCTATTCCTCTGGATACAGCATCGGATTGATTGTATTGGTATGGAGGTATTTGACCAAGCGGAAAAGTCAGCGGGAGCAACTTTATTTTAAGTCCATCCGCGTTTGGGCATACCTGATGATGGTTGCCTTTTTATTGATTTACGGCTTCGCAAACTTTATCTACGGCAAAGCGCTGGAGGATACCCAAGAGAAGGTATTGGGGGAGTTCTATGGTCTTACCTCCTTCCTGTGGTTGTTTATTTGTTTTTACCTGCTGAGAAACCCGCGCATTTTGTATGGGGAGCTTCGGCTATTGGAACACATCAATGCGGTGGTTCCAGAAGAGATTGCCATCTGGAGGTCTAAGAAAAAGGGACAAACTGATCCCCAAGATTTGAATGTGGAGAAGCAGATCGCTCCGCGTGTGGAATCCCTTATTTTTTCCTTAAAATCAATGGAGCAGGCCTGGTCTGAGGAGCTGTTGGAAGTGCCCAGTCTCAAGTCCTTGTCCTTTCAATTGGACTGCCCGCAAAGCCACCTGAAGTACCTATTCAAGTACTACGGCAACTTTACTTTTGGGGAGTACGTCAATGTGCTGCGCATCAATTACGCCATTACGCTGATTCGTAAAGGCTACTTGTTGACGCACACCATCGATTCCTTGTCCAAAAAAACCTTGTTTGTAAGCGGCAATACCTTCTATCTCAATTTCAAAAAGCTAATGGGCGAGTCCCCTTCCGAATTCCATGCCCACCTGCAATTGGATAAGCGGGGTGCTGTAGAGGCTTAATGCATTAAAAAAGCATCGCTAACCTCTAGGAGGAGGAAGCGATGCTCCAGGAGCTGGAAGGAGATTTTGTGGAAGAGAATTTTTTCTTGGAATTATTCTTTGTAACAATTCGTGAATTGCTATCTGATTTAATTTTTAATGCATCTAACTGAACAGCCAAAGGCGCGTTGAAGGGCCCACAGTTGAGCAGCTTCATTCACTTGAAAATAAACTGACTCAACTCCATTTATTGAACTTGACCAGTAAGCACCAAGTTGACCTACCTGAGTTAGGGTTCCATCCAAACTATTCCTACCTCCTGCTAACGGAAGTTTCAAAATGGAGGAAAATGCACCAACAGCATTAAAGCTATTCCAGGTATTCCGCTCTT
>JBEDEY010000073.1:0-17944 GCA_041175425.1 Bacteroidota bacterium
AAATTGAGCCGTTTTTTTTTAATTGAATAAGGTCGCGTACCAAATCACCAAACTCCTAAAAGATCTGTAGCTACAGCTATTTCTCATAATGTCAATCCCCCATGGATTAATCCACAGAATAACAAACATTTAAGTATTCACTTTTTAATCTTTTTTAATGAAGCCAAGCCTGATTTTTTGCTTCTGGCTGCTGTATTCAATGGATGCATCAGCCCAAGTTGACCTGTCTACCCAAGCTTTTGGAGCCAAAAGCCAAGGATTAGGAACTACCAAATTGTACCATCGTGATGCCTGGAGTCTTACAAACAATGTGGGTGCCCTCGACAGAATCACTGATTCTGAGATCGGCATTGCAATAGATCAGCGGTTTGGAATCCAAGAACTAAGCACTGCTGCCCTTTCTGGAGTATTTAAAAGCCAAAAAGGGAGCATCGGAATTGGCATTGCCCGATACGGAGGAGAGCTATTCAATCAACACCGACTCGAACTGGGGCTAGGCACCACCCGTGGAATCCTAAGTTTTGGGATAAAAGCAGGTTGGTTCCAAACCCATATCGAAGGTTTTGGGACTGGAAATGCCTTTCAATTTTCCTTAGGGGGATTGGCAGAATTAGGTCCTAAGTTTTTCTTCGGAGCTCAGCTCTCCAATGTGAACCAAGCCAAAATCAGTAAATACTCCTCCCAAAGTCTCCCGACCCTACTCCAAATGGGGACTACCTATCTCCCTGCCAAAAACCTAGAAATCCATACCGAGCTTGAAAAAGAGCTAGACCAGCCCCCCATTTTTAAGTTTGGACTTCAATACAGCCTTGAAAAGTGGATCATCCTACGAACGGGCATTCACTCCTACCCCACTGCCCTCAACTTTGGTCTTGGACTGCAAAAGAAAAACTACGGTTTAGACTATGCCTATGGACAAAATACTGCCTTAGGAAGCACACACCATCTCTCGCTATTCTTAAAGCGCTAAGCATGAAGGTGATTTTCTATTTATTTGGCTTTCTCTTACTTGCCTTACCCACTTTCGCTCAAGAAAACAGGCCACCAACCTTGGACATCCTGCAGCTGATGGAGCGACTCTTTCCCATACAAGATGAGGACTTGGACTATGAAGCCCTGTATGAATTACTTTTAGAACTCTACCAGAATCCCCTTGAAATCAACCGAGTAACGGCAGATGAACTGCAAGCAACCTACCTCCTTTCAACTCAGCAAATTCAATCATTACTGGAGCACCGAAGGACTTGGGGGGATTTTCTTTCGCTTTACGAGCTGCAAACTCTTCCCAATTGGGATAGTACTACATTGGGCACAATCCTGCCTTTCCTTACCCTTGAAAGCACTGCAACAAGCAGCAAGACCTTTTTTGAGCGTTTACGGAGTGAAGAAAACAACTTCTTAGTGCTGCGACACCGACGAACCTGGGAGTTACGCAAGGGCTATTCCAAAAATGACAGTACCCTCAATCCCACAAGTCGGTACATGGGCGATCCTAACGACTTGTTTCTGCGGTATCGAGTTCAGCATGCCAAAGATTTCAGTATGGGACTGATCCTAGAGAAGGATGCGGGTGAAGTCCTTACTTGGGACACCAGAACTAGCCGCTATGGATTTAATTTTGCTTCTTTCCACTTCACTCGCTACGGCATGGGAAAATGGAAAACCATTTCCCTTGGGGATTTCCAAGCCAGCTTTGGGCAGGGTTTGGTGTTTGGTGCTGGATTTAGCTTGGGCAAAGGCGCTGAAACAGTTCCCACCGTACGCAGAAGCAGCTTGGGAGTCCTACCCTACACGGCAAGTATCGAAACAGGTTTTTTTAGAGGGATTGGATTGACCCGGCAAATGGGTCGATGGCAAAGTAGTCTCCTAATCTCTTCGGTTGGCAAAGATGGGCGCGTAACGCAGTCGAGTGATTCCCTAGGGCCAGCACCACAGACGCTTACTAGCCTGTCCCAAACAGGGCTACACAGAAGTTTGAGCGAGCTATCCACCAAAAACCAAGTTCGAGAAACCAACCTAGGCAGCAACCTTCAATACAGCGCCACCTCAGGACGCTGGTCTGCTGGGCTTAACTTCCTGCATACCCAGTTTAGCATTCCCTGGATCCGAAATGCGACGAGCTACAATGCATTTGATTTTTCGGGCCAAACGAATCAAGTTGGGAGCCTCTACGCCAATCTTACCTGGAAGAATTTTGCTTTTTTCGGTGAGACGGCACGTTCGAGGAGTCAAGGACAAGGGACGGTTCTTGGGTTGGTAAGTAGCTTGAGCAGAACGGTGGATTTTTCGATACTTTGGAGAAGCTATGACCGACACTTCCACAGTTTGTATGCTACTGCATTTGCGGAAAGTACCCGTCCTAGCAACGAACGTGGGGTATATTTAGGGTTTCAGGTCAAGCCTTCGGCAACCCTCAAACTCAATGCTTACATAGATTTCTTCACTTTTCCCTGGCTCAAGTACCGGGTATCTACTCCCTCCAATGGACAGGAATGGTTGGTTCGCTGGAGCTACCAGCCTGAAAAAACTAAGCAAGTTACCCTTCAAGTTAAACAGGAACGTAAAATGAGAAATCTTACAGAAGAGGTGGAATCTACACCGAATCAACAAGTTGGCACGATCTTAAAAAGCCAAGCCCAGGCAAGCTTTGAGCTAGATATTTCGCCTGAATTGAGCAGTAGATCCCGAGTACTTTGGAATCAGGTCACCTTCAACCAGAAAAAAACGCAGGGATGGATGTTGATTCAAGAATGCTCCTTTGTCCGAAAAAATTGGAAGCTTACCGCAAGAATGGCCTTATTTGACACCGATACCTTCGACAACAGGCTCTATGCCTACGAGCAAAATGCATTGGGAACTTTTGCAATTCCTGCCTTCTCGGGTAGAGGAAGCAGGCAGTATTTATTGGGCCAATACAAGATTCATTCGCGGCTTACGGCCTATTTTCGAATTGCTCAGACGATCTACTCGGACCGGGAAGTAATCAGTTCGGGGATGCAAACTATTTCAGGGCCAAAACAAACCGACACCGTTCTTCTGCTTCGCTATGCCTTGCATTAATTTTTTTAGGAGTGGTAGGATAGCCACCTAGCTTTTTGATAAATTGACAAAAAAATACATGTTCATGAAAAAAATTGGTCTTCTACTCCTTCTGGCCCTCTTACAGCAAAGCTGGCTACTTGCTCAGGATTTTTCAAAAATGACGAAGAAGGAAGGATTTGTCCCCTTCTACCTAGATGAAGAAAAAGGAAAGATTTACCTAGAAATTTCCTCCCTTAACCAAGAACTCCTGTATGTCAATGCCTTGACTGCAGGTATCGGATCCAATGATATCGGATTGGATCGAGGTCAATTAGGAGATACTCGGGTGGTGGAATTTCGTAAGACAGGAACTAAAATCCTGATGGTGCACAAAAATTACGACTACAGAGCCTACACCAAAAACCCTTACGAGGCACAATCCATTCAAGATGCTTTTGCCCAATCCACGCTATGGGGATTTGAAGTGGTGAAAACCGAAGGAAACACCCACATCGTAGACGCAACTAACTTTTTCCTACAAGATGTACATGGAGTCAGTGAAACGCTTGCACGGTCCAAACAAGGTAACTACAAAGTAGATCCAAGTCGCTCTGTCTTGTACTATCCCACCACCAAAAACTTTCCTAAAAACACAGAAGTAGAGGCTACCATCACCCTAACAGGAACAGGAGCAGGAGCAAATTTACGTTCCGTGACTCCAAGTCCTGATGCAGTAACTGTTCGGATGAGGCATTCCTTTATTGAATTACCAGAGCTTTATGCGACGCGTGAATTTGATCCCCGTGCTGGCTATTTCTTTATCAGCTACCAAGATTACACCACCCCTATTGATCAACCTTTGGTGAAGCGATTTATCTCCAGACACCGATTGGAGAAAAAAGACCCCACCGCAGCAGTCTCAGAGGTGATAGAACCCATCGTCTATTACCTAGACCGTGGTACTCCAGAGCCAGTAGCAAGTGCATTGATTGAAGGAGGCAACTGGTGGGCACAAGCCTTTGAGGCAGCTGGATTTAAAAATGCATTCCGAGTAGAGCTTGCCCCAGAGGGCATGGACCTAAGTGATGTGCGCTACAATGTCATCCAATGGATCCATCGTTCCACTCGAGGCTGGTCTTATGGATCTAGTATCCAAGACCCACGTACGGGTGAAATCATCAAGGGGCAAGTATCCCTCGGTTCCCTCCGGGTACGTCAAGATTACCTCATCGGCCAAGGGCTACTTCAACCCTTCGAAGATGGAAATACAGCAGATCCCAAATTGATGGAGTTTGCATTGAACCGCTTGAAGCAACTTTCAGCGCATGAGATCGGGCATACCATAGGATTGGCACACAGCTACGCTACTTCCGCTACAGGTCGCTCTTCTGTGATGGATTATCCGCATCCGGTAATTACAGAAAATGAAAAAGGAGAAATTGATTTTGGAAATGCTTATGACCTAAAAATAGGTGAATGGGACAAGCTAGCCATCACCTATGGCTATGGTCAGCCGGTAGCCAACCAAAGTGAGGAAGAGTTTTTAGAAAAAACACTCCAAGCCACCTATGCTGCAGGCTATGAATTTATCACCGATTCAGATTCACGAAATCCAAGTGGAGTACATCCACGCTCCCACCTTTGGGACAATGGAGCTTCTGCTCCAGAAGAACTCAAGCGCATGTTAACCTTGCGTGAAAAACGCATGAAAACCTTCGGACTCAATTCCATCAAAACAGGAGAGCCGCAGGCAATCTTGGAAGAGGTATTTGTTCCACTTTACTTGATGCACCGGTACCAGCTGGAGGCAACGAGTAAGTTGGTCGGTGGACTGGACTACACTTACAAAGTCAAAGGAGACAACCAAACTGCCCACCAGTGGATTTCATCCAAGAGCCAAATTGAAGCCCTAGATGCCCTCCTACTTTCCATCAGCACGGAACAATTAGAAATTCCTGCCTCGATTTTGGCTTTAATTCCACCTAGACCTTATGGCTATGGCAAAAACAGAGAAACTTTCCCTTCACGGACTGGACCTGTATTTGATCCCATCGCTCCTGCTGAAAACGTCGTGGATGCTACCTTCTCCTTCCTTTTTGAACCAGGTAGAGTTAATCGAATTTACTTACAGCAGCTTCAAAATAAATCCTTGCCAGGTTTAGAAACTGTGTTGGAAAAAGTGAGCAATCAAGTATTTAATAATTCCATGCCAAAAGGCCTTGCTGTGGAAATCAAACTGATGACTGAAGCCAAATTGGTAGATCACTTGATTGCCCTGTCAAAAAATGCAGGTGCATCGCAAACCGTTCGCGCATTGGTTCGAAATCAATTGCGCCTACTAAGCACTAACTCGGGTTCATTCTCTATCCTCTTGCAAGCACACCGAGATTACTTGAAGCAAAAGATTGATGCCTACCTAAGCCTTCCGGAGGAATTGACTCCTCAGCAAGTGCTCAATATTCCAGATGGAGCTCCTATCGGTATGGAAAGCATGACTTGTGACTTTCACTAAAATCAACTAAGGCCAGGAATTCCTGGCCTTAGTTTTTTTATACTCCTTGCTTAGTAAAATGAATGCACATTCGGGTTAAAATCCCCTACAAATCGGTAATTTTGAGATTGTATTCTAGGTAAAACCAATTGATTCCCTCTATCGATTTCATGAGCAATCCCTTACTTTCTGCATTCCATACTCCCTTTACTACTGCTCCATTTTCTGAGATTTCACCCAATCATTTTCAACCTGCATTTATTGCTGCTATAGCAGCCGCAAAAAAAGAAATTGAGGCAATCAAAGCCCTTCCGCTACCCAGCTTTGAAAACACGGTAGAAGCGTTGGAAAAAAGTGGAAAGCACTTGGGCGTGATTTCTTCCATTTTTTTTAACCTGAATTCAGCTGAGACCAACGATGAAATCCAAAAGTTGGCTCGAGAAATTTCCCCACTCCTAACCGCCCATGCAAACGACGTTTTATTGGATCAGGAGCTATTCCAACGTATTGCACAGGTTTTTGAACAGCGGAAGCAGCTTTCACTAAGTCCTGAGCAAACAACCCTCCTCGAAAAAACCTACAAGTCCTTTGTACGCAATGGTGCCCAGTTGGGAGAATCCGATGCAGCAACACTCCGAAAATTGGATCAAGAGCTTGCACAGCTTAGCCTTCAATTTGGGGAGCATGTATTGGCAGAGACAAACAAGTTTGTGCACTTTGTGGACAAGGTGTCCGAGCTCGAAGGACTTCCACAGGGAGCATTGGAAGCTGCAGCGCAACTCGCGGCCGACAAGGGAAAAGAAGGCCAATGGGCTTTTTCCTTAGACTATCCCTCCTACATCCCTGTGATGACCTATGCCAAAAGCAGGGATCTCCGAAAGACGCTTTTTATGGCCTTCAATACCAAGTGCGCAAAAGGGGATGCCTTGGACAACCAAGAAATTGTTCGGCAGTTGGTGACGTTAAAGCAGCAACGCGCCAAACTTTTGGGCTACGAAAGCCATGCCCACTTCACCTTGGAAGAGCGAATGGCGAAAAGCCCAGAGACCGTTTTTGAATTTTTGAATTCCCTTTTGGAAAAAGCAAAACCCAAAGCAGCACTTGATGTGCAGGAAGTTGCAGCGTTGGCCAAGAAATTAGACCAGTTGGAGGTTCTAGAAAAATGGGATTTCGCTTACTATTCCGAATTGCTAAAGAAAGAAAAGTATGCATTGGATGAAGAGGAACTACGCCCCTACTTCAGCTTGGAAAATGTGATTTCAGGTGTATTTGCCACTGCTTCTCGCTTGTTTGGACTTCGCTTTGTGGCCAATTCAGAAATTCCAGTTTACCATTCAGAGGTGACTGCCTACGAGGTGTACGATCGCGACAATCAATTCTTGTCCGTGTTTTACGCAGACTTTTTCCCTAGACTTGGCAAACGAAATGGAGCTTGGATGACCTCCTACAGAGGACAGTTTAAAGAGGGAACCGTAGATCACCGACCGCACATTTCTATTGTTTGCAATTTTACCAAGCCAACCAAGACTAGCCCTAGCTTGTTGACCTTCAATGAGGTGACTACCCTATTCCATGAGTTTGGACATGCATTGCATGGCATGCTGGCTCGAGGAGTCTATGAAAGTCTATCCGGCACGAGCGTGTTCTGGGATTTTGTGGAACTCCCTTCCCAAATCTTTGAAAACTGGTGCTATGAAAAAGAGTGCCTTGACCTATTTGCGAAGCACTACCAAACTGGAGAGGTTATCCCAGCTGAGCTAGTAGAAAAAATAAAGAAGGCAGCCAATTTCCAGCAAGGCTACATGACCCTTCGTCAACTGAGCTTTGCGCTATTGGACATGGCTTACCATAGCCAAGATCCTAGTCAAATCGGAGAAATCAAGGCCTTTGAGAAGGAAACTTTACAGGCTACTGAATTGCTTCCTTCCGTGGAAGAAACGCGAATAAGCACGAGTTTCTCCCATATTTTTCAAGGCGGCTACGCTGCGGGATACTACAGTTACAAATGGGCCGAGGTCCTGGATGCCGATGCTTTTGAACTATTTCAAGAGAAGGGTGTTTTCAATGCCGAAACTTCGCTTTCCTTTGAAAAAAATATCCTTTCAGCAGGAGGCAGCGAGCATCCTTCTCTCTTGTATGCACGTTTTAGAGGAAGAGAACCTAAACCAGATGCCCTACTCAAGCGCAGTGGATTGGTAGTAGGGTAAAACTATCCCAATTGTCAAACACAATCGAGACTTATTTCTATGGAAGCTAAATCCCTAAAACTACCTCCCTACCTCAAGGCACTCGCTGTGTTGGCGTTACTGATTATCTTGGTCTTCTTGCTGGTGGTTGGGAAATCAATTTTAATTCCCCTCGCTCTGGGTGGTTTTTTTGCAGTACTATTTACCCCGCTCAGCCTTTTTTTGGAGCGGCATCGCTTTCCACGGGCACTCTCCTGCACCTTCTCTTTAATCCTGATGATTACCATTACGGCAGGATTGCTGAGTTTCATTGTGGGCAACCTGATTGGCTTTTCCAACGACTTCGCTGACGTATCGAGTCGCATCAATACGCTTACAACTGAGATTGATACCTGGACAGCTGCTACCTTGGGCATTCAGTCGAAGCTAACCGACCAGCTGGACACCGCTGCCCTGTACAACTTGCTCAATCGTAATAGCAGCAGCTTATCCACCTTTGCTATTAATGCAATCGGCTCCCTTTCTAGCTTGATCCTCATTCCAATCTTCATGTTTTTCTTTTTGCTCTACCGAGACCACCTGGCCAACGTGATGGTTAACCTTTATCCAACAACAAAAGCCGAAGAGGTAAAACAAAAAATCGGAAGCTTACGAAAGGTAGTCTTGAATTACGTCACTGGGGTGGGAAAGGTCATCCTTATCTTAGCTGTGTTAAACATCAGTGCTTACTCCATCATTGGCGTGAAGCATGCGGTATTCTTTGGATTGATTGGCGCTGTACTCAACATCATTCCCTACATCGGTCCCTTTATTGGAGCACTACTTCCCACGGCATATTCTGCCCTGACCATGGACAGCTTAGTCCCATCTGTACTCATCTTTGCCTCCTACCAGGTCATCCAAGTGCTCGAAGGAAATTTCCTCACACCCAAAATTGTAGGTGGACAAGTCAACCTAAATGCCTTTGTAACCTTTCTAGGACTCCTACTGGGTGCCTCCATTTGGGGTGTTGCGGGGATGATTTTGATTATTCCTATTCTAGCCATCCTTCGGGAAATTTTTGAACTTTCCGATTCCACCAAACCCTATGCTTTGCTTTTGGGAGAAGAGGTAAAAGCAAATACACCAAAACCAACTCAAGATGAAAAATCTGATCAGTAAGCTCCTTCTTTTCATTCCAATCCTTTGGATAGGATGCGATAGCGTAGATGACCAAAAAGGTAGATTCCTGCTCAAAGGAAATAAAAAAATGGAGGAGAATGATCCAAAAACTGCTCTGGGATTTTATGAAGAGGCCATTGCCCTAGATTCTAATTTTAGTGATGCCTACTACAACAAAGGGATGGCACACCTGCGATTGAATCAGCTTGAGGAAGCTATTCAAGATTTCAGCAAGACTTTACAGAAAAATCCAACCTATGTGGATGCGGTGTTTCAGCGTGGCTTGGCTTACTTGGATCTCGGCGCCAATTACAATGCAAAAGAGGATGCCTCTCGTATGGTATCCGAAAGCCCAAGCGATTGGAGATCGTATTTTTTGGTGGGACTTACCGAAGAGAAACTTAAAAACTATCCTGCAGCGCTCCAATCCTTTCAAAAAGCTTCCGAACTAGCCCCTAAGAATTCAGACCTCTTGGTCAATCAAGCTACCATTTACTTTTATCAAAAAGAGTACGAATCCGCCAAGTCGGTCTTGGTAAAAGCGGAAGAAATCAATCCCTTGGAACCGAATCTACACAACTTGAGGTCCATGATTTCCTTTGAGGAAAAAGACTATGCCGGGGCAATGAAAGCAGTAGAAAAAGCAATCGCTTTAGACAATCGACAGGCCTATTTTTACAACAATCACGGATTATACCTCCTCTACAGCAATCAATTGGAGGATGGGTTAGCTTTAATCAATCAAAGTTTGGCGATGGATTCCAAAAACCCTTATGCCCTTCGCAACAAAGGCATTTATTACACGCTCACGGGAGATAAAGTTAGTGCCTTGAGTTATTTGGAGGAACTGGCCATTAGTCATCCAGACATGGACTTGGTTACCGAATATTTAGCAAAAGCAAAGGCCTTGTAAGGTTTTCTGGAGGGATAAAATCCACTTTAGATACCGAATTCAACCTGGAAAAGCCCAAACCAGTAATTTGTGGTTTGGCTTAATTGAGGACTTCCATTCGCCCAAGAATAGCCCATATTTCCTTGAAGCTTCACTCGGTGACCTCCTACATAACGCGTATAACCAAGTGTGGTCTCCTCCCGCTGCATTTCTAAGGAACGAATCGCTTGTTTTGGAATCACCTGCGAAAATCTAAAGGCAAGCTCAGATTTTTTTGTGATCAGCTTGCTGATTTGGAGATTTTGACCGGTACCCACCCATACTGCTTGCCGGATACCTGAAGTGCCTTGCGTGATCGGATCAGGGGCATTTCTAGAAAAATATTCCCCCAAGAGGGCCCATCCCCGATATTTTGCCATCACATCGGCAATAAATACCTGCTGATTGCGCTTTTCAAACAGTTCTGGCCCCAATTGGCCTCTGGCTCGTGCTCCGCTTTCGTTGAAATTGTAACTGGCACCAATCGAAATTTTAGGACGAGTTTCAAACTCCAAATCACCTTGGGAATAGTCCCCACCATTCGCAAATTTCCCCAAAGGCAGCACCTCAATTCTTCCGGTATAACTTAATCCTCGATCCCCTACGGAGGGATTGCGACCCTCTCCTGAGGTAATCGCTGCTTTGAGTTGGTAGACAACCTTGTTTTGAGTAGGAACTGTGTAATAGGCGAATAGTCCAAAATCTCGATCCAGCGTAAAAAATGAATTGGCAATGGATCGTTCGGTAAACTGTAAGTTACCCGAGCTAATCACACGCTCTCGATTACCAGGCAATTTGGCCTGACCCATGCCCACATAAAAATTTGGGCTAAAGTGGTAGTACAGAATTGCATCTCGAATCGGCTGCGCTACTTCTCCCCCATCCAAATCCATATCTGATTTGGAAAAGCCAAGTTGGATGTAGTATTGGAAACGAGGGCTAAGCACAAACCCATCCAATCGCATGCGCAACCTTCGAATTCGAAAATCGGTTTGTTCAAAGCTCAAATCTTCCCCGCTATCTGTTCGAAAGCCAACCCGATTTTGCAACCGGAACCGAAGGTTTAAGCTAAACAAGGAATCTTTCGTGAAACTTACCCCTTTTTGAATCTCAAGTAAAGAACGCTCATCGGATTCATTCTGGGCTTGTGCTAAACCAGCAAAAGCTAGGAAAAAGAACAGGAAGAATGGAATTGCCTTTGGTTTAAACATCTTTTTTTAAAAAAAAAGCCGTAACGAATTACTCATTACGGCTTCCCTTGAATTTGGTTCAATTATGCTTTTGCCTTAATCAAATTAAGTGCGCTACCTGCCTTAAACCATTCGATTTGTCCTTGATTGTAAGTATGGTTGGCCACCACAGTGTGTGAAGTACCATCCGCATGATGGAAGACAACTTCCAACGATTTGCCAGGAGCAAAAGTGGTCAATCCGTTGATATCAATCACATCGTTTTCCTGAATCAAGTCGTAGTCAGCAGGATTTGCAAAAGTTAAGGCAAGCATTCCCTGCTTTTTCAAGTTGGTCTCGTGAATACGAGCAAAGGACTTCACCAAGATTGCACGAACACCTAGGAAACGAGGCTCCATGGCTGCATGCTCTCTAGAAGATCCTTCACCATAGTTTTCATCTCCTACCACAATCGAACCAATACCTGCTGCCTTGTAAGCACGCTGGGTAGCCGGTACTTCACCGTAGGTACCAGTCAATTGGTTTTTCACCGAGTTGGTGGCGTCGTTGTATGCATTCACCGCTCCGATAAGCATGTTGTTGGAGATGTTGTCCAAATGGCCACGGTACTTCAACCAAGGACCTGCCATGGAGATGTGGTCCGTCGTACATTTTCCTTTGGCTTTGATCAACAATTTCAATCCTTTCAAGTCGACACCCTCCCAGGCAGCGAATGAATCCAATAGCTGCAAACGATCTGAAGTAGGAGCGACCAACACCTGAACTGTAGATCCATCAGCAGCAGGAGCTTGATAGCCTGCATCTTCAACAGCAAAGCCTTTGGTTGGCAATTCCAATCCCCTAGGCTCATCCAAACGTACTTGATTGCCTTCAGAGTTGGTCAAAGTATCTGTAAGTGGGTTGAATGTAAGGTCACCAGCAATGGCTAGCGCCGTCACGATCTCTGGAGAAGCCACAAACGAGTGCGTATTTGGGTTGCCATCTGCACGCTTCGCAAAATTTCTATTGAAGGAAGTGATGATGGAGTTACGCTCCTGCTTTTCAGCGCCATGTCTCGCCCACTGTCCGATGCATGGACCGCAAGCATTGGCAAGTACTACGCCACCCATCTTGTCGAAAGTGTCCAAAAATCCATCTCTTGCGACCGTAAAGCGAACTTGCTCAGATCCTGGTGTGATGGTGTACTCGGACTTGGCTACCAACTTCTTATCTACAGCCTGCTGCGCCAAGGAAGCGGCTCTAGAAATATCTTCGTAGGAGGAGTTGGTACAAGAACCAATCAATCCTACATCCAATTTTGCTGGCCATCCGTTTTCTCTAACCGCTGCAGCGAACTTAGAAATAGGCCAAGCCAAATCTGGAGTAAACGGACCATTTACATGTGGCTCCAACTCAGAAAGGTTGATTTCAATTACTTGATCGAAGTACAACTCTGGCTGAGCATATACTTCAGGGTCACCAGTCAAGTGCTCGGCGATACCATTGGCTAGTTCAGCGATATCAGAACGACCTGTACCAGATAGGTAGGCGGCAGATTTTTCGTCGTAACCAAAGATAGAAGTGGTCGCACCGATCTCGGCACCCATGTTACAGATGGTTCCTTTTCCTGTAGCGGAAAGGGAACGCGCTCCTTCACCAAAATATTCAACAATAGCACCAGTACCACCCTTAACGGTCAAGATACCTGCCACTTTCAAGATCACATCTTTTGCAGCTGTCCATCCGGATAGCTTGCCTGTCAACTTCACACCAATCAATTTTGGAAACTTCAGTTCCCAAGGCAATCCAGCCATCACATCGCAGGCATCTGCACCACCCACACCGATAGCGATCATCCCTAGACCACCCGCATTTGGCGTGTGTGAATCGGTACCAATCATCATTCCACCCGGAAAAGCATAGTTTTCCAAAACTACTTGGTGGATGATTCCAGCACCTGGCTTCCAGAAACCGATTCCATACTTATTGGATACCGAGGCAAGGAAATCATATACCTCCTTGTTTTTATCCTTGGCTTTGCTCAAGTCTTTATCTGCTCCAATTTCTGCTTGGATCAAGTGATCGCAGTGAACCGTAGAAGGCACTGCAACTTGAGAACGACCGGCCTGCATGAATTGCAAAAGTGCCATCTGTGCAGTGGCATCTTGCATCGCTACGCGATCAGGTTGAAAATCTACATAGGAGGTTCCTCTTTTAAATGCCTGACTAGCAGCTCCTTCACTCAGGTGAGCGTAAAGAATTTTTTCAGTCAATGTAAGCGGTTTGCCCACCACCTTCCGTGCCGCTGCGATGCGAACAGGGGTTTGTGCATAGACCTCTTTGATCATTTCGATATCAAAAGCCATCGTTTTGTATAGTTTATGGAGTAAATGGTTCAAATTTCCGACTGCGAATATAGGAAAAAGCAACAAAAAAGGTAACGAACATTACCGATTAAGGGTTGTCTTAATTTAATCGAAAACTAAAAGTCAGGCCTCGCAAATCCCTTTAAAAAAATATAAAATATCTGGTAGTGGGTTGCTGTACAGATCCGAATCAATCGTCTAGTGTACTAAGGAATTGAAGTGTGTCCACCCCGTCTGCATAATCCCAAGGTTGCGGGCATTGCGTTTGACCAAAGGGAATGATTCCTGGAAGATCCATCGTCGGATTCCCAACCACACATTGAATCTTGGAATCGAGGTCCTTCAACTTCGATTTTAGTTCGTGTTCCTCGGAATAGATTTCATAAAAAAGTACGCCTATGGGCGAAACCAAATCAGTAGACTCTTTAATTAAAAGAAATCCATTATCTAGGTGCGGGGTTCGATTGACCAAGTAAATGGATTTATTGTACTCGTAATTATTGAAGTACTTGTGATGATTGGCCATCCAAGAAAAGGGCTCGAGGGCATCGAGCAAGTCTGTTAGCTGCCCTTGATTTTTGACAAAAACTTTGGATACATTTCTACAGCCCAATCCGAAGTAATCGAAAATATCAGCTCCCAAGGCCTGCAAATCGGACTTGGATTCATCCCCTTGTAGAATAGCTACAGAAGTTCGATTGGAACGGATCAGGTGTGGGTACTTCCCAAAGTAATAGTTGAAATACCGTGCTGAGTTGTCGCTACCCGTAGCAATGTAGGCTTGCTTATTTTTCAACATGTCTTCGACTTGAATTCGATCTGAAAAGCGAGGCTCTATCCTTTTCAATTCTTGAATCAACCAAAGGGGTAGCGCAGCATCTTGAGAACTTAGTTTGATGCATGCCGTATGGCCAGAAATCAACACTGAAAGAAGATCATGAAAACCAACGGCAGGAATATTCCCTGAAAGCATCAATCCTACTTGTTTGGGAGACCTTGGATCAAGAGAGCTGTAGGCGGCTAGCCATTGTTCCATGGCTTGAGCGTCTAGCATCACTCGGATCCCTTCGAGTGCTTGCTCCATTGAGCGCTGTGTAAACCAGGCGTTCTGATTTTCTGCCTGTCGAAAGAGGGGGAATTTTTCATCCTCCGATAAGTTGGAAAGCCGAATCCCTAGTTGAACAAAGGCTGAAATTCGATCAGAAAGCGTAAAATCTGAGTTCATTTGACAAAGGTATCCAAAAAAAAAGCCCTTGGAATAATTTTAAATTAATTAGTGTGACAACTTTTTTATTGCGAAGGTGTTTAGGAGATTGTAACTTTGTATCCTAATTTGAATTCCTATGGCAATAATGATAACAGACGAATGCATCAACTGCGGTGCATGCGAACCTGAATGTCCTAACACGGCAATTTATGAAGGAGGAGTAGAATGGACTTGGGCTGGTGGTACCAACTTGAAAGAAGTCTCTCTTCCAGATGGCAGCGTTGCGGCTGGCACAGCCAAGCAAACTCCCGTTTCTGATGAGTTTTACTACATCGTATCGGAGAAGTGCACCGAATGCAACGGCTTCCATGAAGAACCACAGTGTGCTGCAGTATGCCCTGTTGACTGCTGCGTAGATGATCCCGACCACCGAGAAAGCGAAGAAGTATTGCTTGCTAGAAAAGCATTTCTTCACGGCGAATAATTTTTATGACAACCGAGTAAGGCTGTTTCTGAGAAGGAACAGCCTTTTTTTATGTCAATCGCATCCTACCCTTTGAATCACCTCTCTTTTTAAAGCGAAGTATAAAATCGTTGACCTAGAAGCTATCCTTCTTAAATTCAATTGAATAGTTCACAAAAGCTCCAAATCGAAGACCTAATTCACATCATTAGTTTGTTTAACTCCAAGAGGTTTGTATCGGATTTAAAACAACTTGTACCCTATTTTTTACAGATTTTCAAAAAAAAGCAGGCGTTGATTTTGAATTCTACGTTGCTTTTAGCTTATCTTAGATCCAATATTTAAACATTCCAACCCTTAATCCCTAGAACATTGGAAGATCACCGAGGATACGATAGAGAGGAAATTTTCTCTAAGAAAGTGAAAGCAGGAAAGCGAACCTATTTTTTTGATATTAAGTCAACCCGTGGCAACGATTATTACCTTACCATCACTGAAAGTAAGCGCAGAATGGATGGAGACAACTTCAGTTACGAGAAGCACAAAATCTTTTTGTACAAAGAAGATTTCTTCAAGTTTGTCAATGCATTGAATGAAGCAGTAGATCATGTGAAAAACGATTTGCTTCCTGACTTCGATTTTGAGCAGTTTGAAAATGAGGAATCTGAGAATGAAGTTAACAATGACCTTCGCTGGGAATAATCCAGTTTGAGTGCATTAGGGATACACATCCAATTCCAATATATTTGAGGAGGCTTCTGCCTCCTTTTCTTTTGATACCATGCAGCGGTTTTTCATCTACCTCATTCTTTCCTTTCTCACCTTCCTGCTGTTTGGCTGGTATTTTTCTGCTATTTCCATCTATTTGGTTACCTCTCTCATTCTGGCTGCATTGCTTAGGCCACTGACCAATAAGGTCAATGAAGTGCATATTCTAGGACAACACATTCCGCGAGGCATTGCTATTCTAGCTTCCTTTGCCACTGTAATATCTATCGTATTCCTGCTTGGGCTCCTATTCTTTCCCTTAATCAATAGCCAAGTCATTTTGTTGAGCGATTTGGACTTGGACAGCATTTACCTCCAGCTAGAAGTTCCCCTTGAGAAGCTCGAACGGTTTTTGATGAAGTACCAACTGATTGAGAACAAAAAAGGCATCCTTCTTGAGGAATTACGCCTTTCGGTTAAAGGTGTGCTTCAGAAATTCGACATTGGAGGTTTTATTTCCAGTGTCATTTCAGTCACCACCCAGGTTTTCATTGGGACAATGGCCATTGCTTTTATCACTTTTTTCCTTTTACTCGAAAATGGCCTTCTTCGCAGAAATCTTTTAAATCTTATCCCAAACGCCTATTTCGAATTATCCGTAGCCACGTTTACCAAGGTTGAAAAATTACTTTCCAATTACCTTTTTGGATTATTGTTGCAAGTTTTTGCCATTTTCTTGCTCGCTGCTTTAGGCCTGAGTGTTGCAGGTGTAGAATATGCATTGACCATTGCACTATTTGCTGCGATTACCAATATGATTCCTTACGCTGGACCGCTATTGGGAACAGTTTTTGGCATTGTGGTGGGAATTTCAACTGGAGATTTTTCGACAGACAGCGATTACAGCTTTTTCTTGATTAAAATCATTACTGTTTTTACAGCAGTTCAAATCACAGATAATCTGCTAATACAGCCAGTAATTTTCTCCAAATCAGTAAAAGCGCATCCCCTTGAGATATTTGTTATTATCTTTGCCGGAGCAAAAATCGCAGGAATCCTAGGGATGATTTTTGCCATACCCGTTTACACCATTTTCAGAGTATCGGTCTTGGAATTTTACAGTGGGTACAAGTCCTACAAAATATTTAAAATTAAAGCAACGAATTAATGGCATTACAATGTGGCATAGTAGGTCTCCCCAATGTGGGCAAATCTACCTTGTTTAATGCGCTTTCAAGCGCTAAAGCTGAAGCAGCTAACTTTCCTTTTTGTACCATCGAACCCAATGTAGGGGTGGTTTCAGTTCCTGATTCCAGACTACAAGAACTCGAAGCATTGGTAAATCCTCAGCGGGTGGTACCTACCATCATTGAGTTTGTGGACATCGCTGGATTGGTCAAAGGTGCTTCCAAAGGAGAAGGATTGGGAAATAAATTTTTGGCCAACATCCGCGAAGTAGATGCCATCATCCACGTCATCCGTTGCTTTGAAGACGACAACATTGTCCACGTGGCAGGTGGAGTAGATCCCCTATTCGATAAAGAGGTCATTGATACCGAACTCCAACTTAAGGATTTGGAATCGGTGGAAAAAAAGATCCAGCGAATCGAAAAAATTGCCAAATCCGGAGATGCCAAAGCCAGAACAGAATTGGAAACGTTACTTCAATTTAAGGATGGCCTAACCGCTGGACTCAATGCGCGAGCAATTGACGTAGAAAAAGAAGATTTGGAAGCCGTACGAGATCTGCATCTACTCACCATCAAGCCCGTATTGTATGTGGCCAATGTGGATGAATCCAGTATCCATACGGGCAATGCCTTTGTGGAGCGCTTACGCGAAAAAGTAAAGGAAGAGCATGCGGAAGTCATTGTACTCTGTGCAGCCATCGAATCTCAAATCGCAGAATTCGATGATCCTGAAGAAAAAGACATGTTCCTAGATGAATATGGACTCAAAGAAAGCGGACTAAACCGTTTGATTTACGGGGCCTACTCCCTACTCAACTTGATCACCTACTTTACTGCTGGCGTACAGGAAGTTCGCGCATGGACCATACGCAAAGGTTGGAAGGCTCCTCAGGCCGCTGGGGTCATTCACACCGACTTCGAAAGAGGATTTATTAAAGCTGAAGTAATTGCTATCGCTGACTACAAACAATTTAAGACAGAAGCGGGTTGTAGAGAGAACGGCAAAATATCCATCGAAGGCAAAGAATATGTAGTTCAAGATGGTGATATC
>JBEDEY010000074.1:0-12915 GCA_041175425.1 Bacteroidota bacterium
GACCACCTCGAAGTGCTCAACAAGTACCAGCAGCGCTTCAAATACGTGATGGTGGACGAGTTTCAGGATACCAACATTTCCCAATACCTGATCACCAAGAAGCTGGCAGCAGTGCACCAAAACATCTGCGTAGTGGGTGACGATGCCCAAAGTATCTATGCCTTCCGAGGAGCGGATATCCAGAACATCCTAAATTTTGAGAAGGACTACCCCGACTTATTTGTCGTGAAGCTGGAGCAAAACTACCGCTCCACCAAGACCATCGTCGAAGCAGCTAATTCCATCATTGACAAGAACAAGGCCCAGCTCAAGAAGGTGGTTTGGACCTCCAATCCCGAAGGAGACCTCATCGAATTGATGAAAGCCTCCTCTGACAACGAGGAAGGTCGCCTGGTGGCTACCACCATTTTTGAAGAGAAAAATAACAAGAAGCTGCAGAACAGCGACTTTGCGATTCTCTACCGCACCAACTCTCAGTCCCGATCCATGGAGGAGGCTTTGCGAAAACTCAACCTCACCTACAAAATCGTGGGGGGACTCTCCTTCTACCAACGCAAAGAGATCAAGGACCTCATGGCCTACCTCCGCTTTGCCGTGAACCCAGCGGATGAGGAAGCCTTCAAACGCATCATCAACTACCCTAAAAGAGGCATTGGAGATACCTCGGTAGAGAAAATACTCGTTTCAGCATACGAACACGACATCCCCCTCTGGGATGTGGTCCAAAATGCAAACAGCTTCCTAGGCGGTCGTGCAGGAGTTTCCGTGGATGACTTTTCCACGATGATCAAGGCCTTTCAGATCGAAATCGAACGCAAAGATGCCTTTGAGGCAGCGAGTTCGGTGGCCAAGCAGAGTGGCTTGCTCCGTGAACTTTACGAAGACAAAACCATCGAGGGCCTCAGCCGCTACGAAAACGTACAGGAATTGCTGAACGCCATCAAGGAGTACGTGGACAACACCGAAAACGAAGACAAGAGCTTGGGTGCCTTCCTGCAGGAAATTGCTTTACTCACGGACAACGACCAGGACAAAAGCCAAACCGATGCGATCACACTGATGACCATACACGCCTCCAAAGGCCTAGAATTTAAGCAGGTATTTGTGGTGGGCATGGAGGAAGACCTCTTTCCTTCCCAGATGATGATGCAGAGTAGAGAAGACCTGGAAGAGGAAAGAAGGTTATTTTATGTAGCCTCCACCCGTGCTATGGATAAACTTTACCTGAGTTATGCCTTGACACGCTACCGATTTGGTCGACTGCTCAACTGTGAGCCGAGCCGATTTCTGGAGGAAGTCAATCCCGCCATGCTTAAGGTCAACAAGCGCATGTCCGCTACTCGGGAGCTGCCAGGTGCCTTCCGCAAAGAAGGCCCTCCAGGTGGGGCAGGATTTATTGGCATCAAAAAACAGCCAGAAACCCGCCTGCCTTCGTCTATGCATGTGCATACCCCAAACCCGGACTTCAAACCAAGCAATACCAATGCACTTCAGGAAGGCCAATTGGTGGAGCACCCTAAGTTTGGATTTGGAAAGGTTCAAAAAATTGAAACCGAAGGACTTAACAAAAAGGCCAGCATTCAATTTGAACATTTTGGGGAGAAAACTTTATTGCTTAGCTTTGCCAAGCTCAGAATTATAGACTAATACCGCATAGGCCTACCATTGCTTTTTTTTTGTTACCTTATACAAGGCAAAAATAGGAGGCGTCATGGAGCATAACGATTCAGATAAACAACAACTTATTTTGAAAGAATACGGAAAGAATATCCAACAACTGGTTCAGCATGTAATTGGCATTGAAGATCGGGAACGGCGGACACAAAGTGCACACACCATTGTCGAGATCATCAAGCAGCTCAATCCTTCCGTCAAGCAGGAAAATGACCAGAAGCTTTGGGACGACTTGTACATCATGTCCAATTTTACCTTGGATATCGACGGACCATTTCCCATGCCAGAAAAGGAATTGCTTGGCAAAAAGCCTCCACACATTGGCTACCCCAAAGGTCAAATCAAGTTCAAACACTACGGCAGAAACATCGAAAAACTGATCGAAAAAGCCATTGAAATTGAGAACGACGAAGAGCAGGAAAATGCGATCATCTACATCGGACAGCTGATGCGAAGCTTCCATTCTACCTGGAACAGAGACAATTTTGACGACGGCATCATCCTTGACGATATCAAAACGCTTTCCAAAGGCAAGCTTCACATTGACTTAGAAAAAGTGCGCGAGAATGCCCTCTTTGAATCCAACACGCGACGGGATTTTAAAATCCCTCACCAAGAGGAAGAGCATTCCGGCAAAAAGAAAAATAACCACGGAAAAAAATTCCGTCCTGCCCACAAAAAACGCAGATAAACACATGGCCTCTTTTAAAGTAGAAGGTGGACTCCGCCTCAAAGGAGAAATCACTCCACAGGGAGCAAAAAACGAAGCACTTCAAATCCTTTGTGCCGTACTTCTAACCGCTGAAAAGGTTACGATCCACAAAGTCCCAAATATCCGGGATGTCAACAAGCTCATCGAACTCCTTTCAGACATGGGGGTGAAGGTGCAGAAGCTAGGACCCGAGTCCTATACCTTCCAGGCCGATGAGGTGAACTTGGATTACCTTGAAACGCAAGATTTTCTAAATAAAGCCTCCGCATTGCGCGGTTCGGTGATGATTCTTGGACCATTATTGACTCGCTTCGGCACCGGGAAACTTTCCAAGCCAGGAGGAGACAAGATCGGTCGCCGTCGCATGGACACCCACTTCTTTGGTTTCCAAAAGTTAGGCGCTGAGTTTCGTTACGATGCCAAAAACGAAATCTTTCACATCGATGGAAAAAACCTGAAAGGAACTTACATGCTCCTCGATGAGGCATCCGTAACCGGTACCGCCAACATCGTCATGGCTGCAGTGATGGCCGAAGGGAAGACCACCATTTACAATGCTGCTTGCGAACCGTATTTACAGCAGCTTTGCGACATGCTCAACCGCATGGGTGCACAGATCACAGGGGTGGGTTCTAATTTGCTCCACATCGAAGGCGTAAAAGTACTGGGTGGTACCACCCATACACTACTCCCTGACATGATCGAAATCGGCTCCTTTATCGGGATGGCCGCCATGACCCAGTCTGAAATCACCATCAAGGACTGTCAAATCCACCGTCTAGGCATCATTCCGGATACGTTCCGTCGCATGGGTATTCACTTGGAATTTAGAGGAGACGACATCTTTGTGCCTGAGCAAAAGCACTACGAGATCGAAACCTTTATCGATGGATCCATCCTTACAGTAGCAGATCAAATCTGGCCTGGCTTCACGCCTGACCTTCTATCCATCATTTTGGTAACCGCTACGCAAGCCAAAGGAACCGTACTCGTGCACCAAAAAATGTTTGAATCTCGCTTGTTCTTCGTGGACAAATTGATCGACATGGGTGCCCAAATCATTCTTTGTGATCCGCACCGCGCTACAGTCATTGGATTGGATCGCAAGTACGCACTTCGTGGCATCAAAATGACCTCTCCAGATATCCGTGCTGGAGTAGCCCTTTTGATTGCGGCCATGTCTGCCACCGGCACTTCGGTGATTGACAACATCGAGCAAATCGACCGCGGCTACCAAAACATCGACGAGCGTCTCAATGCCCTCGGTGCTAAAATCACTAGAGTAGACTAAAATCGCAGTTTAACAAAGCTTACAGATCCCCTTGGTACTGAATCAAGGGGATTTTTTATGCCCCAACCCACTTTTTCATTCCATCCCGCTCGTCCATTTTCCAGAATTTTTGGTAACTTCTTGGCCAATTAACAGAACCCAAGTGAGCTCATGACCAAAAAGAAACTCCGTAGCCAGGAGTGGTACGGTAGAACCGGCAAAGACGGATTTATCTACCGATCCTGGATGAAAAACCAAGGACTCCCCCAGCACCTTTTTGAAGGTGAAAAGCCGGTGATCGGCATCTGCAATACCTGGTCCGAACTGACCCCCTGCAATGCACATTTCCGTGATCTGGCAGAAGCACTGAAGCGCGGCATCTGGGAAGCAGGCGGATTTCCATTGGAGTTTCCAGTCATGTCCCTCGGGGAGTGCTCCATCAAGCCTACCGCGATGCTCTTTCGAAATCTCGCCTCCATGGACGTGGAAGAGAGCATCCGCGCCAATCCCATGGATGGAGTCATCCTGATGTGTGGCTGCGACAAAACCACCCCCTCACTTGTGATGGGTGCAGCTTCGGTCAACCTCCCTACCCTCGTACTTTCTGGCGGACCCATGCTGGTAGGGCGATTTAGAGGTAAGAAAATAGGGACATCCGATATTTGGAGATTCGCGGAAGATTTTAAACTAGGGAAACTCTCTCAAGAGGAATTTATCGAAGCCGAAGCGGCCATGTCTCGATCCGTAGGGCATTGCGCTCCTATGGGCACTGCTTCTACCATGGCAGCCATGGTCGAAGCCCTAGGCCTAGCACTCCCTGACAATGCCACCATCCCTGCAGCAGATTCCCGCCGCAAAGTAATGGCACACCTAGCCGGCATGCGCATTGTGGAAATGGTCAAAGAAGACTTGACCATGGACAAGATCCTTACCCGCAAGGCCTTTGAAAACTCCATCATGGTCAATGCTGCTGTTGGAGGATCCACCAATTTTATCCTGCACCTGATCGCCATTGCCAAACGAATAGGCGTTCCCTTGGACCTCGCAGACTTTGATGAGTTTTCTTCCCGGATCCCACTCATCGCCAATGTGCAGCCCTCCGGCGAACACTGGATCGAAGACCTATTTTATGCAGGCGGACTGCCTGCTGTCATGAAGGAGATTGAAAAGCACCTCCATACCGATGCGCTTACAGTGAATGGCAAGACCCTAGGAGAAAACATAGCCAAAGCCGAATGCTGGGATAGAAACCTTATAGGCACCTTCGAAAATCCCATCAAACCGGAGTCTGGCATCGCCGTACTGAAGGGCAACCTATGCCCCAATGGCGCTGTGCTAAAACCCTCTGCTGCCAGTCCGGACTTGCTCACCCATACCGGGAGAGCGGTGGTCTTTGAAGACATTGACGATTACAAAGCAAGAGTAGACGATCCCAACCTGGATATTGACGAGACCTGTGTGATGGTCTTGAAAAAAGTAGGTCCCAAAGGATACCCAGGCATGCCCGAAGTGGGTAATATGGGATTACCCAAAAAATTGCTGGAAAAGGGCGTAAAGGACATGGTTCGAATTTCAGATGGACGCATGAGCGGCACGGGCTTCGGCACCGTGGTCCTGCACGTCTCTCCCGAGTCAGCCATCGGCGGGCCACTTGCCCTGGTACAGAATGGAGACTTGATCGCATTGGATGTTCCCAAGCGCAGCCTGAATCTGCTGATCTCCGAAGAGGAATTTGCAACAAGACGGGCCGCATTTTCTCCAAGCCCCCTTCCTTATGACAGAGGCTATGTCAACTTGTTTCTCGACAAGGTCAACCAAGCCCACGAAGGGGTAGATTTTGATTTCCTCCAAGGAAGTTCGGGACCCGAAGTAAAACGAGATTCCCACTAGGATTTAAATACGCATCGAATTGGCCACCTGAAGGCAACTCCAAAAAAAATAACATGACCAAAGTAGCACTCATCACCGGAGCAGGACAAGGGATAGGACTTGCTATCGCCAGAAAATTGCTGGAAGAGGGTTCCCATATCCTCTTGAATGACCGCGAAAAAAGCCTGACCGAGGAGGCTGTAGCCCAGCTTTCCCATTTGGGAAAAGGATCGGTCATCGGCTGTTCCGGAGATGCCGCAGACCCAGAGGTCATCGAGGAGATGCTTGACCTTGCGGTTAAAAATTACGGCACCATCGACCAGCTGGTATGCAATGCCGGCATCACACTGTTTGGTAATTTTTTGGACTACGGAAGGGAAGATTTTATGGAAGTGGCCCGAGTCAACCAGGCAGGAACTTTCTTCCTCACGCAGGCAGTGGCTCGCCTCATGAAATCTCAGGAAAAAGGGGGAGCAATCCTGTTTACCTCCTCCGTGACTGCTCACCAAAGTCATGAGAATTTGGCGGCTTATGCCATGAGCAAGGCGGCCATCGAGATGCTCGCAAAAAACCTAGTGCTAGAACTAGCCCCCTTGGGCATTCGCATCAATACCATTGCCCCAGGGGCCACCTTGACGGAACGAACCACCTCCGACCCAAACTATGCGGCCACCTGGTCCAAGCTCACGCCACTAGCGAGACCCGCTTTTCCAGAAGATATTGCAGCGGCGGCGGCCTTTCTTCTCTCAGATGCCGCCCGACACATCACCGGACAAACCCTCATCATCGATGGGGGATGGACCGCAATTAGCCCTTCTCCTTATGCCTAATTCAGCAACTCAATTTGCTCCAGCACCTCCACCCTGGACCCTACATGGGGAAGGAATTATCTTGCTCTACCGCTTCAAAAAATCCTGGGTAGAAAGCAAGGCCAATCTCCCTGCCCAGCTCCAAGGTCAATTTAAAGGAGGCTTCGGCTATGTGATGCTTGTGGATTACAGCAGCTCCCCTGTAGGACCCTACCACGAGCTGCTTTTTATCCCAGGTCAGTTTGGGGAAAAGAAATTCCAATCCATCACCCGAATTTTGGTAAGCTCCGAAGCAAGCACCGACCAGGGTAGAAAAAACTGGGGCATCCCCAAGGAGACAGCCAGCTTCCATTGGAAAAAAGAATCGGGGAAAGACCACATTCGCGTGGAACTAGAGGGAAAAATGATACTCGATACAGAAATCAGCCATGGGGGAATCCCCTTTCCCATCAGCACCGCCCTCCTTCCGCTGCGCCTGAAGCAGACGCTCGATGGAAAAACCTATTTGACGCTCCCGAAAGGACGCGGCTGGGGCAAATTGGCCCGAGTGAAGCGCATGCAGGTAGATCCGCAGCTTTTTCCTGACCTGGAAGGCATACAACCCTTGGTTGCCCTCAAGGTCAATCCTTTTTCCATCGACTTCCCTGTACCTACCCTCCTGACCAATCATGAATAGCTTCAAGGACGCACAAGTCATCATCACAGGTGCGGGATCTGGCATTGGCCGGGAACTGGTTCGTCAACTCTACCCATACACCCAAAAGATTTTGGCCGTTGACTACCTGCCGCATGCGTTGGAATCCCTTCAAAAGGAATTTCCACAGCTGAAAACCTTGTGTGCAGATTTAAGCCTCAAGGAAGGCAACGGCATCATTCTAACCTGGCTGCATGCCCACTGGACGCATGTGGATGTCTGCTTCGCCAATGCAGGCAAGGCAGAATATGGAGAAGCATCCCTGCAAAATTGGGAGGAGATGGATCGCCTCTTTCAACTGAATGTGCACTCACCCATCCAACTTGGGATGGCCTTGAAACAAGCATTTCCTAACCATGATTTGCGCCATGTGATCACTTGTTCGGCCATCGCTCATTGGTCCATTCCAGGCTACAGCCTGTATGGCAGCACCAAAGCCGCAATCCTGCAATGGGCCGAATCGCTCTGGGCAGAGCGGGCAGGAGATTGGTTAACCCTCGTGTTTCCGATTGCTACCGCCACCGCATTCTTTGATACGGCAGGCCCCAATATTCCAAAAGCATTTCCAATCCAAACTCCAGAAGAGGTCGCTGGAGCCATGCTCGCAGGCGCGGCCAAAGGAAAAAAGAAAATTTTCCCCTCCACCCTCTTTCGAAGTCTTCTTTTCATGAATCGATTTCTCTTTTTCGTACAACCTCTAGCACAGTACCTTGAATACAACAAATTCAAAAATTGGCTATCCAAACCTACTTCCTAAAACACTTTCTGCTCTTCACTATGAAAAATCTACTCCTCAGCCTATCGGTTCTTGCCCTCTTGGCCTCCTGCAAGCAGCGCGAAACCCTTCCCGATACCCTCCCCATGCAAGTGGCCAAGGCCTACGGCTTTGAAAACTGGGATCAGGTCAAGTCCATTGGCTACACCTGGAATGTGCAGCGAGATTCTGCCACAGTCGTGTCTCGAACTTGGAAATGGAACATCCAAGACAGCACGGTGTCATACACTGGAGCAGATACCAGCTTTACTTACAGCCTCGTGGCAGACTCCCTTCCGAAGCAGGACGGTGGCTTTATCAACGACAAGTATTGGGCACTGATGCCCTTTCAGTTGGCCTGGGACAAAGGCTACACCTACGAAGTCACCGAAAAGGCAAGCAGCCCTATCCAAGGACTTCCTTCTACCAAATTGAGTATTCTGTACGGTACGGAAGGAGGCTATACCCCTGGCGATGCTTATGATTTATACCTCGATGCAGATCACAAAATCCTAGAGTGGACCTTCCGCAAAGGAAATGCTCCTGAGGGCCGCACCTGGACCTGGGAAAAGGCAGTGCCCTACGGCCCAATTCAAATCAGCTTGGAGCACAAGGATCCGGAAGGAAAGCGCTTCATCTGGCTCACTGATGTGACCATCAACTAAGGCAGTCCAAGCCTTCTCCTTCAAATTTCGAATTCGCAAGTTCCTCCAACATGAAAAAATCATCGCACTCCACTAGGCGAACCTTCCTGCTTCAATCGGGAGCCCTCCTTGGCGCTGGCCTCCTCAGCAATCCGCTTTCCGGCTGGGCTGGGCCCCTCCAAAAATCCTGGACGGTAGGCGAGATCATGGACCTATTTATTTCCCAGGTACCCAAGGCTCCCTTTGCACAGACGGTGGATACAATCAAAATTGGCTCCAGAGACACGGTGGTCACCGGGATTGTCACCACCATGTTCCCCAGCATCGCGATCATCAAAAAGGCGATTGAGTTAAAGGCCAACCTGATCATTCCCCACGAACCCACCTTTTACTCCGGACAGGACGATACTGACTACCTTCAAAATGACCCCGTCTTCCGTGGCAAATACGACCTGCTCGCAGAGAATAAGTTGACCATCTGGAGAAACCACGACTACGTGCACCGCATGCAAGACGATGGGGTACGAGTAGGCGTGGTGGAAGAACTGGGATGGCAGGCATACTACACCCCTGGTAGCCCAATCTTGCAGATTCCGACCTCTTCCCTGAGGTCAGTCATCGACCACATCAAAACCCAAATGAAGGTGCAGGCGATGCGCTTTGTGGGCGATCTAGATCAACCCTGCTCCAAAGTACTCCTCCTGCCCGGTGCTGTAGGTGGGAAAACCCAAATCACCCGAATTCAAGAACACCGTCCGGATGTACTGATCTGTGGGGAATCCAACGAATGGGAAACTCCCGAATACGTGAAAACCGCCCAAGAACTCGGCATGAAACTTTCCATGGTAGAAATCGGGCATTCGGCAAGCGAAGAAGGAGGCTCAGAATTTGTAAAAAATTGGTTGGAAACCCATGTTCCAGGCGTCCCGGTCTACCACATTCCCTCTGGCAATTCCCTGTCGGTTTACTAACTTTAGCTTTCCAACCCCCACTTAATTTCCTTTCCATGAAACGCATTTTTCTCCTTCTTCTCCTTGCCATCTCCCCCTTCCTCTCCTTTGCACAGCAGAAGCTGAGCGCTGAAGAAAAAAAACTGGTGGAACGCATCGATAAAAATTACCAGGAAACGGTAGCGCTCTTGGAGGAGGTGGTCAACATCAACTCGGGCTCCCTCAACCTAGAAGGCGTTCGGGAAGTGGGCCGCGTTTTTGAGCGGGAGTTTCAAAAAATTGGATTTCAAACCGAATGGGTAGACGTACCTGCAGAAGTAAAGCGCGCAGGTCATTTTGTGGCTACGCGAACAGGCACGAAAGGAAAAAAATTATTTCTGATTGGCCACTTGGACACCGTTTTTGAAAAGGACATGCCCTTTACCCCCTTCACCTGGCTCAACGACAGCACCGCCACCGGCCAAGGTGCCAACGACATGAAAGGAGGCGATGTGCTCGTACTCGCCAGTCTCAAAGCCCTACATGAACTCGGCTACTTGAAGGACCGAACCATCACCGTGTATTTCAATGGAGACGAGGAAAGCACAGGAGATGCAACCTTGGCTCGCAAAGACTTCATCGAACGCGCAAAGCAACACGAAATCGCCCTGGCCTACGAGACCGCTCAGGGTTTTGGCGGAGCCACCGTCGCAAGACGCGGCGCTTCTGGATGGACCCTAAAAACAACGGGCAAGCAAGGCCACTCCAGTGGAGTATTTGGCCAAAATGCAGGCTATGGAGCCATCTACGAAGCGGTGCGCATCGTGAATGAATTTAGAGAGGCGCTTGCAGGTGAAAAGTACCTGACCTTCAATCCAGGCCAGTTTATCGGAGGATCCGATGTGAGTATTAATCCCAACACAGGTGCCGGTAGCTCCCTTGGAAAAACCAATATTGTAGCCCGTGAGGCTATTGTCACTGGCGATTTGCGCTTTTTGGGAGAAGCACAAAAAGAAGCGGCTCGCACCAAAATGCGGGAGATCGTTGCAAACAACCTGCACCAAACGGATGCGGAAATTACCTTTTACGATTACATCCCCTCCATGGAACCTACTCCAGGCAACTATGCCCTAGCCGAAACGCTTAGCCTTGTTAGCCAAGACCTGGGCTATGGACCCGTAAAGCCAGGAGATCCGGGTAGCCGCGGTGCGGGAGACATCTCTTTTGTTTCTTCTTTTATGGACAGTTTGGATGGCCTAGGTGCATCCGGCTCTGGAGCCCATGCTCCTGGAGAAACCATCAACATGAAGCAATTTCCTTCCCTGATCAAACGAAATACGCTTCTCTTGTACCGCTTGACCCGATAAGTTGATGAAAAAAATAGTCCTTCCCGCCCTTTTGGCCTTGATCCTATTATCCAGCCAAACTCCCAAAACTGCAGATCCCAAGCCCATGCCGCCCAAGAAAATTATCGTTTACCAGGTATTCACTCGACTTTTTGGCAATACAAACAGCAGTAACATTCCTTGGGGCACCAAGGAACAAAATGGGGTGGGCAAGTTTAATGACTTTACGGAAGCTGCCCTGGCAGAAATCAAAAAGCTGGGCGTATCCCATGTCTGGTACACCGGCGTACCGCATCACGGGGTCATCGGCGATTTTCCAGAAATTGGCGTCAAGTCCGACGATCCAGACGTGATCAAAGGCCGTGCAGGATCTCCCTATGCTGTGCGGGATTACTACCAGGTCAATCCAGATCTTGCCGTAGATGTCACCCGCCGCATGGAAGAGTTTGAAGCGCTGATTGCCCGAACGCATGCCCAAGACATGCAGGTGATCATCGACATCGTGCCCAACCACGTGTCCCGCCATTACGAAGGAAAAAACAATCCCAGCGGAGTTCAGGATTTCGGTGCTGGAGACGACAAGACCGTGGCTTACCACAAGGACAACAACTTCTACTACATCCCTGGGGAATCCTTTCGAGTTCCTGAATCCAAAAATGGCTACCAACCCCTGGGAGGTGAAAAACATCCGCTAGTAAATGGCCAATTTCAAGAAGACCCCGCCAAATGGACAGGCAATGGCTCCCGAAAGGCACAGCCCGACTTCTACGATTGGTACGAGACCGTCAAAATAAACTACGGAGTCAGCCCAGAGGGCAAAAAAGAGTTTGTCGAACTGCCCGCCGATGCAGCGACCTTGGATTGGAGCACCCATTACGCATTTTGGCAGGGGAAAGAAGTGCCCGACTCCTGGAAAAAATTCAAAGACATCACCCAGTTCTGGTTGAATAAGGGAGTGGACGGCTTCCGATTTGACATGGCCGAAATGGTCCCAGTGGAGTTCTGGTCCTACCTCAACTCTCACATCAAAAAGACAAATCCCGATGCTTTCCTTTTGGCGGAGGTGTACAACCCAAGCCTTTACCGCGACTACATCCAGAAGGGAAAGATGGATTACCTCTACGACAAGGTAGAGCTCTACGACACGCTGAAGCACATCATCCGAGGCCATGGCTCCACGGACAATTTGGTACCTATCCTGCAGGGCTTATCGGACATCGAGCACAATATGCTGCACTTCCTCGAAAACCACGACGAGCAGCGGATTGCAAGTCCAGAGTTTGCAGGCAACCCTTGGAAGGCACTCCCGGCAATGGTGGTTTCGGCTACGAGCACTACCGCACCGACGATGATTTACTTTGGTCAGGAAGTGGGTGAGCCTGGCGCCGCAATGGCCGGCTTTGGACAGCCCAGCCGCACCTCAATTTTTGACTACATCGGCGTGCCTCAGCACCAGAAATGGGTCAATGGAGGAAAGTTTGACGGTGGACTGCTTTCAGACAATGAAAAAGCGCTGCGTAACTACTATTCAGAGGTACTCAACTTTACGCGGACTAGTTCGGCACTGATGGGTGAATACCTGGAACTGCACACCTTCAACCGAAAGTTAAACCCAGCCTACACCGACAAAACCTTTGCTTTTGCCCGGTGGGACAAGGAGCAAAAGTTGCTCGTGGTCACCAACTTTGACGAACACCAATCCGTGAAAACCGTCCTCCACCTTTCCCCTGAACTCTTGAAAGCCTGGGATTTGAAGCCAGGAACCCGAGAATTGAAGGAAAGAATGTTTGACAAGAAAACCACCCAACTTCGTGTCGACGAGAAAGGCGCCCATATCGACCTGGTTCTAGGTCCTTGGGAGTCGGCGGCATTTGAAGTGAAGTAAGGCAAACCTTGGCGAAATTAAAGGGAGAAGATCTTCTCCTCTCCTGTAAAATTTGGGTTTTAGCACATCTCAATTGGGTGGTTTTGTTTAATTTAAAGTTTTACCATCCTTAGTTTCGGTATGTCTCCTTCTGATAAACTCAATCGCCGAGAATTTATTACCTCAGCGGCCAGCATTGCAGCCACCATCTCCATCGTCCCCTCTTCCGTCATTGCAGGCACGGGACATGTGCCTCCATCCGACCAACTTACCGTGGCCAACATCGGCTGCGGCACACAGGGACTTCGAGAGATGGGTGACCTACTCAAAAACCCTAAAATCCGTTTGGT